>JBOGJK010000436.1:0-8260 GCA_050745345.1 Thermoanaerobaculia bacterium | reverse complement strand
CCTGGAGCGTGAATCGTAAATCGTCAATCGTGAATCGAGAGAGGTTTCGACTGACGATTCACCATTTACGATTTACGATTTACGATTTACGGTTGTCGGCCTTCCTGAGCATCTCTTCCAGGCCTCTCACGTCCCCCCGCTCCCGAGCCGTCTCTCCCGAACGGTTGTAGACGGCCTCGCCGCGGCGGTCGAGGAAGGTGACGTGCGGGATGTAGCCGCCGAAGAAACGGGTGATGAGAAGTCGCTGATCGGCGGACGGGTGCTCGAGGTCCACGACGAGGAACCGCGCCTCGGCAGCATGGCGCCGGTACAGCTCCACGAACCGCTCCGCCTCGCGGTTGGTGTTCCAGCAGTGCGACGTGCCGAAGAAGATCGCCGTGGTGCGGTCCGAGGCGATCTTCCCGTCGGAGAGGTTCGCTCCCTGGATCGGGAAGTTCCCGCTCGAGTCGTCCGTGAACGAGAGATCGGGCGCAAGCCTCAGGTCCACCGTGCCCCCGGGCCCGCCGGGAGCGACGGAGAGCGCGCGGGACGGCTTTTCGTCGGCGAACAGAAGCCCCGCGGCGAGCAGACCCGCCGATGCCGTGGTCAGGAGCGGCGCCGGAACGCGGCGAAAGAGAGGGAGGATCGGGCTCATGACGCCGATTACGCGTCCCGCGCGCCTTTCGCTTCTTCCTTGAGAAGACCCTAATCCTACGGCCAGTGCAGCCCGAGGGCCCGGGCCAGGAAGGCCGCCATCGCCCCGCGGGTCGCCTCGCCGCCGTCCTGACGCAGATGCTTCTGCTCGCAAGGGGGGCGGGCGCGCCGTCACGGCGCAGCTGCTGCTGGTCGCTTAGGGCGCGCGCCAGCACCGCAAGAACGCCCTCCAGCACCTCCACCAGGAGATCTCGCTCACGCGGAAACAGGGCTCGCCACCTTCGCGGAGTCGCGGGCGCGCCTGGTCCGCGAGGGGATCGTGGACCCGGAGAAAGCGCGCGCCCGCGCGGCCCACCCCGAGGACTTCGAGATGGCCCTGCGCGGCGCGCCGTAATAACCTCTCCCCCAGGAAGAGGGCAGGGAGGGGCATGACTTTCGCGACGACGGCGCTTCTCTTCTGGCTCACGCGAGCGCCCGGGCCTGCCGCCTCGACTCCGGCCACGCCCGCGCCGGCGCCCGCACCGATCACCGTCGAGCTCGGGCTGGTGCGCGCCCGCGTCTCCTGCCGGTGGGAGCGCGACAGCGTCGTCTTGTGCGCGCCGACGCTTCTGGAAGTCTTCCGGGAGGGGTACCCGGTCCACGAGGACGCTCTCGAAGGTGTCGGGAGCTATCTTGCCCGCTTGCCCGGCCGGCCGCCGCTCGCGGTCCGGGACCTGGACGGGGACGGCGAGCCGGAGGTGCTGCTGGACCTCTACTCCGGCGGTGCGCACTGCTGCTGGTCCACCTGGATCTACCATCTCGTCGGCCGGTCGCTCGCCTGGGGAGTCCTCCGGCACGACTGGGGCAACGCGGGCTATCGTCTCGAGGAGCTAGACGGCGGCGGTCGCCTCGACTTCGTCTCCGCCGACGACCGATTCTCCTATGCCTTCACCTCGTACGCCGCCTCGCGCCGGCCGCCGAGGGTCTGGCACTACGCTTTCGGAAAGCTCTCTGACGTGACACGGAAGCACCCCGGGCTTCTCGAGGAGGACGCGGCAAGCTGCTGGAACGCCTTCGAGGAGCTTTCGCCGAAGGACCCGAAGGGGGACGACGTGCGAGGACTCGCCGCGGCCTACGTGGCCGACCAGTGTCTGCTCGGACGCTGCAGAGAGGGGTGGGCGCGCTTGCGCGAGGCGTACGACAAGCCCGACCGCGAGAAGTTCTTCGGAGAGCTCTCCTCCTTCCTTGAGAAGAACGGCTACGTCGGGCCGCGTTAGGGAAACGCTCCGCCCAGGCCGAACAGGTAGGCGGCAGGTAGGCGGGGTCAGGCATGTAATCATGTACTATTTGTGAATAATACACGAATACATGCCTGACCCCAGTTACACCTCGCGGCGGAAGAGCACGCGGGTCAGGACGCCGCATACCAGGGCGAAGGTCAACAGGAACACCCAGTCCGAATAGACCGTGGCCGGCGGGCTCCCGCGCAAGAGCAGGTCGCGCAGGGCGTTCAAGCCGTAGGTCAGGGGGTCGACCTTCGAGATCGCCTGCAGCCACTGCGGATAGGACTCCACGGGATAGAGCGCGCCGGAAGGGAAGAAGAGCAGGGCGTTGATGATGCCGAACATCCCGCGCAGAACGGAGGCGTTTCGCGCCCGCGCGAACAGGAGGAACCACACCGCCGAGATCGCGAGCGAGGTCAGGAAGACCGTCGCCGCCCCCGCCGCGACCGCCGCGCCGCCGGCCACCCTCACCGGAGTCAGCATCAGGATCGCCCCCAGCACGAGCATCCCGGCGAGCGAGGCGACGACGGCGCCTGCCAGGACGTTGCCCGTCACGAGCGCCCCGGTCGAGATCGGCGTCACGAGGTACCCCTCGTGGTACCCGTACATCCGGTCCTCCAGGACCTGAAGGCCTCCCGACACCATCGAGCCCATGAAGATCGAGAGGCACACGACCGCCGGGCCGAGATAGGTCAGGTAGTCGAGGTACGGGTACGCCTCCAGGCGCACCGAGGCGGCGATCTTCTTCCCCTCCTCGCCGCGCGAGACCTCGTCCCAGATCTGGCGCAGCGCCCCGTCGAGCGCGTCGAAGGAGAAGCGGTCCGTGTTGTCGCCGACGAAGGCGGGAGCCGGACCCTTCGGCGCGAGGCGGAACGGCAGGATCCAGACGCCCCGGTAGGCGCCGCGGCGCAGGCCGGCGAGCGCCTCCTCCCGGTCCGCGAGGTAGACGGCGCGGACGAGCTGCCGCCCGCTCTCCAGGGCCACGACTCCCCGCCGGCACGCGGCCGAGTACGCGTTGCCCGCCTCGTCCACGACGGCCACGGGAATGTCGCGCAGCTGGCGGTTCAGGGAGTTGCCGAGCACGAGCAGGTAGATCAGCGGGAAGAGCATCGTCGAGACGATCAGGACCGGCTGCCGCCAGAGCGTCAGGTAGGCGCGCTGGCAGATAGCCGCGATCCCGAGCGCCGCGAGCCGCGCCCCGCGCGCGGGCCTCGGGGCCCCGGCGCCGCGCGTCATTCGCCCCGCAGCCCCCGGCCCGTGTAGGAGAAGAAGACGTCCTCCAGGGTCACGGGCGAGATCGTCAGATGCCGCACGCGATAGCCGGACTCTTCCAGGTGATGCGCCGCGCGGCGCCCGACCCCTTCCCCCGGCCGCGACTGGAACTCGATGGTGGTCGCCGCGACGCTGCGCCAGCTGCCCGCTCCCATCGCGGCGATCGCCTCCCGGTCGGCCTCCGCCACGACGCGGTCGGTCTCGATCTGTGTCCGCTCGCCCGTCTCGAGCGAGCGCTTCAGCGCGGCCGGCGAGTCCTCGCAGAGGATGCGCCCCCGGTCCAGGATGGCCACCCGGTCGCAGAGAAAGTCCGCCTCGTCCATGGCGTGCGTCGTCAGGACGATCGACAGCTCCGCGTCGGCCGACTTGAGCTCTCCGACCATCTCCCAGATCGCCCGCCGGCTCTGCGGGTCCAGCCCCGTGGTCGGCTCGTCGAGGAACAGGACGTGCGGGGAATGGAGCACGCCCCGCGCGATCTCCAGGCGCCGCCGCATCCCCCCCGAGAGCTCGCGCGTGATCTGGCGGCGCCGCTCGGTCAGCCCGACCTGCTCGAGCCGCCGGTCGATCATGCGCATCAAGCCGCGGCCCGAGAGCCCGTACATCTTCCCGTGCACCGAGAGGTTTTCCTCGACCGTCAGGTTCTCGTCGGTCGTTACCGCCTGCGACACGGTCCCGATCGCGGCCCGCACCGCCGCGCGCTCCCGCACGAGGTCGCGCCCGCGGATGCGCGCGGTTCCCGAGGTCGGAGGCAGAAGTGTCGTCAGCATCCGGATCAGGGTCGTCTTGCCGGCGCCGTTGTGACCCAGGATCCCGTAGGTCTCCCCCTCGTGGACGGCGAAGCAGAGGTCATCGTCGGCCGCGAGGTCGCCGAACCGCTTGGTCAGACGGTCCACCTCGATCGTGGCCGCGCGCGGCTCCGGGGCGGGGCGCCACGGCTCCTCCAGAAACGGTGGCGCGTCGAAGAGCGGTTCGAGGGCTCGGCTCTCCCCGGGGGTCAACTCTTCCCCGCTTCGACGACGAAGGTCTGCCCGGCGATCACCGCGGCGCCCAGCGGGGCGAGGCGCACGGAAAAGGTCTTCAGGTCACGGCTCTGCAGCCCCCAGTTGCGGCGGGTCGCGAACTCGGAGCGCGGCTTGACGGAGACGATGCGCGCCGGAAACCGGTCCTGCGGACGAGCCTGCGGCCAGACGAGCACGCTCCCGCCCACCGGGAAGCTCGAGAGGCGCTCTTCGGGGACCTCGACGCGCAGGAAGGGCGTTCCCGTCTGCAGCGTGACGATCGGCTGCCCCGCCTCGACCCATTCTCCTTCGCGGTGGTGGCGCGTCAACACGACGCCGCCGGCCGGCGAGGTGAGCGTGCCCTCCCGTTCGAAGTGCTTCACCTTCTCGGCGCGCACGGCGAGCGTCTTGTCCTGCGCCTCGAGCTGGTTCTTCTCCGTCTCGAGGGCCCGGATGCCCGCTTCGACCGCCTGGCGCCGGTGCCGCAGCATCTCGAGATCCGCCGCCGGCGCGATTCCCTCCCGCACGAGGCGCGTCAGGCGCCTCTCCTCGCTCGCGATCTGCGCGAGCTCCGCCTTCGCCTTCTCGACGTTCTGCCGCCGTGTCAGCTCGCGGGCCGAGATCTCCGCGCGCTGCCTCTGGTAGTCGGCGGCGTCCTCCGCGAGCCCCGGTTCCTCGATCGTCGCGACGAGGTCCCCCTGCGCGATCGATTCCCCCTCGTCGGGCACGCGGGTGACGAGGCGGCCGCTCCTCGAGAAGGAGATGTCCAGTGTCTGATCTTCCGCGATCGCGAGCAGGCGAACGCGCACACCCAGGTCGTTTTCCTGGCGGACCAGAGAGCCGTATCCCCAGGCGCCCGCCACCGCGATCGCAATCGCCACCCCCACCCAGGCGACCCTCTTCATTTTCAGCCTTTCGCCGACCCCCGATCTTATCGCCAATTCGCTGGGCGGGAGCCGCCCCGAACGGAAGATCAATAGGGATTTTTGGGGGTTGCCCTAATACTTTTCGGTCCCCGTGGCGGCCCACCCGAACTTTAATCTTTGCCCTCCAACCCGTAGACTCCTCTCGTGGAAGGCCCCCTCGTCGGCATCATCATGGGCTCCCGGTCCGACTGGGAGACGATGCGCCACGCCTCGGAGACGCTGCTCCAGTTCGGTGTCTCCCACGAGTGCCGCGTGCTCTCGGCGCACCGCACGCCGCAGGCGACGACCGACTACGTCTCTCACGCGGAGGAGCGGGGGATCCAGGTCGTCATCGCAGCCGCCGGCGGAGCGGCCCACCTGGCGGGTGTGGCCGCGGCGCATACCATCCTGCCCGTTCTCGGCGTGCCCTTGGAGAGCGCCTCGTTGAAGGGTCTCGACTCTCTTCTCTCGACCGTCCAGATGCCGGGGGGAGTGCCCGTCGGCACGCTCGCGATCGGCAAGCCCGGCGCCATCAACGCCGCCTTCCTGGCCGTCGCGATCCTGGCCAGGAGCCGGCCGGATCTCGGTGAGAGGCTCCGCGCCTTCCGAAAAGAGCAGGCGGAGAGGATCTTGAAGGAGGAGCTGAGCTAGTTACTTTTCGGTGCGAAAACGGAGGAGAGTTATTGTCGCGAGCGGATCTCGACGAAGGCTCTCGAGGCGTTAAAGCATTGTCTCCACCGCGTCCAGCGCCACCTCCGCCCTCTCCGCGATCGCCAGGTCGACCGAGTCCGAGGCCTCGGTCGTCTCGGGGTTGATCTCGGCGGTGAAGGCGCCGCGGCGGCGGGCCTCGGCCGCGAGGCCGGCGGCGGGATAGACGACCGACGAAGTGCCGACGACCAGACACACGTCGCAGCCCGTCGCCGCGAGCGACCGCTCGTAGACCTCCGCGTCGATCGCCTCGCCGAACCAGACGACGCCGGGGCGGGCGAGCCCCCCGCAGCAGGGGCAGCGCGGCGGCATCTCGGGGAAGGGGACGCGCTCGTCGCTCCAGCGGCGCGGCGACCTCTCGCAGGCATTCCAGCAGACCAGCTCCCACAGGGACCCGTGGAATCGGACGACGTTGCGGGTCCCGGCCCGCTCGTGCAGGCCGTCCACGTTCTGCGTGACGAGCGTGAACTCGGGAAAGCGCCGGCTCCATCCGGAGAGGACCTCGTGCGCGCGGTTCGGCCTGGCCCGGGCCACCAGCTCCCGCCGCCATGCGTACCATTCCCACACGGTTTCCGGGTCGCGCGCGAAGGCCTCGGGCGTCGCGAGCTCTTCGGGCCGGAAGCTCTTCCAGAGCCCCTCGGACCCGCGGAAGGTCGGGATGCCGCTCGCGGCCGAGACTCCGGCGCCGGTCAAGACGGTCACACGCCGCGCGCTCCGGAGACGCCGGGCAAGCCGCTCGACCGGCGTCACGCCTTCTGCCCGCGCTCAAAGACCACCAGCTCGTCCACCGGCACGAACCCCAGCCGCTCCGCCATCTTCATCGAGGCGGCGTTCTGCTCGAGAGCGCCCCAGACCGGCGCCTTGCCATGGCGGCTCATGTGCGCGATCAGAAACTCGCAGCAGGCCCGCGCGAGGCCCCTGCCCCGCCATGGCTCCAGCGTATCGATCGAGATGTCCCACAGCGTCTCCGTCTCGGAGGCCGTGTAGCAGAAGGAGACGGAGAGCCCTTCGGCAAACGCCGCGGCGACGTGCGTGAAGCCGAGCGCCGTCACAAGCTCCTCGCGCAGCGCCTGGGGCAGGTGGGCAAGCGATCCGGCATCGCGCGGCGAGAGCATCGAGACCCCGCCGGCCGGAGAGTCCTCCCCTCCCGTCACGGCCTCCGGAGCGGGATGCGAGTGGATGACGGCCCGCGATCCGGTCCATTCCCGCAGCTGCGCCGCGACGGCCTCCGCGGACGCGGGCAGACAGAGCACCTCTCTGCCGCCATGGTGAGCGACCGCCGGCGGCAGCGGCGACAGGTCGGGGCTTCCCGCGACACAGAAGAGCCCGAAGTCCGTGCCCCGCACGAGGAAGTCCGCCGGCCCGGGGCCGGGTGTTCCGACCAGCTCGCTTCTGCCCGACAGCAGCATCGCGCGCGTCTCGACCCAGCGCGGCAGGTCCGGCAGCCGTCCCGCCAGCTCCGAAAGCATCGACCCATTCTCCTCCGCGTCCCGCGCGATTGACCGCGTGGCCGCCCGGGAATACGCTGCCCGCGCTTGTTCGAGTACCAGACGCTGTTCGACGCGCGTGGCGCCCTCTACAACCGCGCCAACCGGCTCTACCCGGAGGCGCGCGCGCAGGAAGCCGCCGCGATGCTGCGGCATCTCGGCCTCTCGCCGCGCTCTCGATGGCTCGACGTCTTCTCGGGGGGCGGTTATCTCTCCGAGCGCGCCGCCTCGCAGGGCCTGCCGCCCGCGCGCTTCTCCTGCGACGGCTCGCTCCAGTTCCTGCACTTCTCCGAGCACGGCCGCTCCTCCTGTGTGGCGAGCGCCGGGGCCCTCCCCTTTCCCGACGGCCGCTTCGACGCCGTCGCCTGCCTCGCCGCGCTGCACCACGCCGAAGACCCCCGGGCGGTGTGCCGGGAGCTCCTGCGGGTCGCCACGCCCGGCGGCCACGCGGCGCTCGGGGATGTCGCGGAGGGCTCTCGCGCCTCGCGCTTCCTGAACGGCTTCGTGGACGGCCAAACGGAGGCGGGGCACCGCGGCCGCTTCTACGGCCTGGAGACGCTTGCGGGCTTCTTCGAAGCGGCGGGCGGAGAGACGATCCACTCGGAAAGGGCCGAGCTCGTCTGGGTCCTGCCTTCGGCCGCCGACGCGGTCCTCTTCTGCCGCGACCTCTTCGGACTCGTGCCCTCGACCTGCGACGGCGAGATCGAAGCCGCCCTTGCGGAGCTCGGCGCCCCGCCCGCGCAGGCCCCCTTCCGCATTCCATGGACGATGCACTACGTCTCCGCGGCGCGCCCTTGAGGGCGCTCGCGCTCGAGCCGCGTCTGCTCTTCCCCTCGCTTTCGACGCTCCTGCCGGGCCCTCTGCGGGAGAAGGAGATCCGAAGCGCCACGGGCCTCTCGCGGACGCAGTGGCGCGAGCTGGGCCGCGCGTTCCCGCGGCTCGGTCCCGACCCCGGCCCCGCCGCCGCCCGCGCCTGGCGAAGGTTCCGCCTGCTC
>JBOGJK010000435.1:0-2425 GCA_050745345.1 Thermoanaerobaculia bacterium | reverse complement strand
CGGGGGCGAGATCGGCCGCGAAGGAGTAGTCGAGCCACGACATGTCGCGCTCGCGCGTGTCGCCCTGAAGCATCCCGAGGATCCCCACCCGCGGGCTCTCTCGGGTCAGGAGCACCCGGCCGCTGCGGGCGATGTCGTGGAGCTTGAGTCCTCCGGGCGTGCGCGTCACGACCCGCAACTTGCCCGACAGCGTGACCGCGTAGAGCGAGCGATTCGCGCCCGCCTCCGTCGCGGTGAACCAGACCTCCTTGCCGGAGGGGGACCAGGCCAGGCCGTGCTCGCTCGCCCACTTGCCCGTCAGGGTCGTCTTCTTGCCTTCGAGGTCGACGACGGCCACGGTGCCCGCATCGTCCAACGAAAACGGATGGTCGAGGAACGCGATCCGGTCCGACTCGGGCGACAGGCGCGCGTAGCTGATATGACCCGTTGTCTCGTAGAGGACCTTCCCCATCGGAAACTCGAGGCGTGCCTTCCCATCGACATCGCGCACCACCAGCTGTCTCGACCCGTCCGGAGCCCAGTCGGCGTCCTGAATGCCGTCGGCCACGTCCCGCGGCGCGCCGCCGGTCAACGCGGCCCGCGCCAGCGTGCCCGCGCAGACGCCGGGGTGGTTCGAGCGGCAGTCGACCGCGATCGCCATCTCGCCAGATGGGGAGATGGCAAGCAGGTTCGCGCTCGGCAATTCCAACGGCAGCGAGTCGGGGCTCGATGTGTGCTTGAGGAAAAGCTTCAGCGGATTGCCGTCCCACGCGGCGCTGTAGACGATCGTTTGGCCGTCTGGCGCGAAGCGCGCGGCGCGGATGGTGCCGCTGCCGAAGGTGATCTGCTGATAGGACGGCGTCGTGGGCTTCGCGAAGCGCTTCTGGAGCAGCGCTCCCGCCGCCAGCGCCGCGAGCAGGGACACGCCGGAAAGCGCCACGCGAAGCCAGGGGCGCCGCGGCCGCCGGACCTCGGCCGGGCCTGTGACCTCTCCCGAAACCGACGCCTCGGAAAGGTGGTCCCGGATGCTCTTGAGGTCGCGGGCGAGATCGCGTGTCGAGGCATAGCGCTCTTCCGGGTCCTTCTGCAGGCAGCGCTCGACGATCCAGCGGAAAGGCGCGGGCACACCCGCGGCGAGCTGGCTGACGGGCTCGGTTTCTTCGCGGATGATTGCCGTCAGCGTCTCGGCGGTGGTGCCGCGCTGGAAGGCGCGCCTGCCCGTCGCCATCTCGTAGAGGATCGAGCCCAGCGAGAACTGGTCGGAGCGAGAGTCCAGCGCCCGGCCGCTGGCCTGCTCGGGCGACATGTACCCGACGGTCCCGAGGACTGTCCCGGCGCGCGTCGCCGTCGGAACATCGGAGACTTCCTCTGCCTCCTGCTTCAGCAGCTTGGCCAGCCCGAAGTCCAGGATCTTGACGACGCCGTCCTTCGAGACCATGACGTTTTCTGGCTTCAAGTCCCGATGGACGATTCCCGCCGAATGCGCCTTGGCCAGGCCATCGGCGATCTGATACGCGACCTCGAGAAGACGCCGGGTCGGCAGCGGCCCGGCCTGCAGGATCTCCCGCAGCGTCTTTCCGTCCACCAGTTCCATGGCGATGAAGACCGTCGAGTCCTCGGACCCGATGTCGTGGATCGTGATGATGTTGTGGTGATTCAGGCCGGAGGCCGCCCGCGCCTCCTGCTCGAACCGCTGGCGCCGTTCGGCGTCGGAAGAGAGCTCGGCCGACAGCACCTTGACCGCGACCTCGCGCCGCAGCCGGGAGTCCCGCGCGCGATAGACCTCTCCCATCCCTCCCGCGCCCAGAGGCGCCAGGATCTCGTAGGGGCCAAGCTTCTGTCCCACGGAGAGCGGCATCGAAGTCGCGGGGATTCTATGACGGCCCGCAACCGCGGGCGAACGGTGTCGGCAGCCGCGGCGGATCTCCCCATCCCGCCCGAGCCGTGCAGGGCAAGGATCTCCTAAGGGCTGACGCCTGGCAGCATTCTACTGACGGCCGCCGGGTTGGAGGAGAATCCGTCTCAACGCCCAACTGGCGAAGAGAACGAGAAAGGGAGATCGCTCATGACGCCCAAAGACGCCATCAAGCTGGCCAGGGAGAAGGGGGCCAGGATCGTGGACCTGCGCTTCATCGACGTGCCGGGGCTGTGGCAGCACTTTTCGATTCCGGTCGGCGAGCTGACCGAAGAGCTTTTCGAAGAGGGGATCGGGTTCGACGGCTCCTCGATCCGTGGTTTCCAGACGATCGAAGAGTCGGACATGTTGCTCTTCCCTGATCCCGCGACGGCCGCCATGGACCCCTTCACGGCGGACCCGACGCTCGTCTTGATCTGCGATGTCCGGGACCCCATCACGGGAAAGCCGTACAGTCGCGATCCGCGCCACGTCGCCCGAAAAGCCGAGGCGTTCGTCCGGAAGGCCGGGATCGCCGACACCGTGTACATC
>JBOGJK010000434.1:0-1982 GCA_050745345.1 Thermoanaerobaculia bacterium | reverse complement strand
CACCGCATCTTTTCGGGAAAGGAGATTCTCCAGCTCTTTTCGCCGGGCGTCGCCGTCTTCTTCGACACGGGGCTGGCGACGCCTTCGGGCACGCCCCTGCGCCTCTCGAGCTTCAAGAGCGACGTCGGCGTCGGCCTGCGGTTCGGGATCGCCCGCGCCTCGGGCAACAACATTCTGCGCCTCGACCTCGCCTACGCCCTGAACGTGGACCAGCAGGGCCGGACGGGCTGGCTCGTCTCCTTCTCGAGCGGGCAGAGCTTTTAGGTCCGCAGGCGCAGCAGCAGGTAGGCCGTCCCGGTGGCGAAGAGGACATCCGGGGACCACGCCGCCAAGAGAGGCGGGAGAACTCCGACGGCTCCCAGGCGGGTGAAGAACTCGTTCGACACGAGGAACACCATGCCGAGGGCGAGCCCCACACCGATGCCGGCCAGCGTGCCGCGCTTTCCGATGCGAAATGCGAACACAACGGCGAGCAGCGCCATCAGGGGGACCAGGACGGGACGGGCGATTTTCTGGTGCAGGGCGGTCGCCAGCGAGGCAGTGGGGTAGCCGGTGCGCTCGAGGCGGCGGGTGTAGGTCGCAAGCTCCTTCAGGGTCATCTCGGCCGGCGTGCGTCTCTCGCGCGTAAAGGCCGCGGGCAGCTCCCCGGGGACGGAGAGCTCTGTGAACGCCCGGTAGCCCGTTTCCACCGACCCGCCGAACGTGCGGGTCCAGCCCTCGTGGAAGGTCCAGGCGCGGCCGTCCCAGCGGGCCTGCCCGGCCGAATCGCGGCGGATGATCGTGAAGCCGAGTCCGAACTCGAAGACCGCCGGGGCGACGAGGACTCCGCCGCGGGGGTCGGTCTCCTCGCGGAACCAGATCCGGCCGTCTTCGCCGTAGAACCAGTTGCGCTCGGAAAGAGTGCGCATCCCGTAGTCCACCGGCCGGCCGTAGAGGACGTTCTTGAACCGGGCCTCTCTCTGCTGGGCCAGCGGCCCGAACGACTCGCCCAGGCTGAAGACCAGCAGGCCCGCCGCGGCGCCCGCCGCGAGCACCGGAGCGCCGATCCTGTAGAGGGAGACCCCGCTCGCCTTGAACGCGGTGTCCTCGTTGTGGCGGGACAGCGAGCCCAGGCCCGTCAGGGCCGCGACCAGGACCGCGAAGGGCGCGAGCTCGATCGCAATGTTGTAGAGGAAATACCTGTAGTAGCCGGCCACGGCGCCGGCGGGCGGCCTGTGAAGGAGGATCTCGTCCACGTGGTCGGCGTAGTCGACGATGAGCGCGAGAGCCAGGGCGCAGAGCAGCACGAGCGCCAGAGCGGAGAGGAAGCGGGCCAGGACATAGCGGTCGAGAACGGCGGGAAAGCGCAGCAGGCCCGCCAGCCAGGCGCGCCGCGGCGCGGCCGCTCGAACGGGTTCGGAAGGCTCCCCGCCGCGGCGCAGGGACACCGTCCAGCGCCCGCGCTCCAGCCGGCCGCGCCACATGGCTCCGATGCCGATGAGAAGCAGAAGGACATTGGGCAGCCACATCGCGAGCCCGGCGGACGCCTTTCCGCTCTCGGCCCAGGTTTCGCCGCTCGAGAGCAGGACGTAGTAGCCGACGAGGATCGCCAGAGAGATGGCAAATCCTCCGCCGCGCCCGCCGCGCCGCGCGGTCTCCGCCAGCGGGATGCCCACGCAGGCGAAGGCGAGGCAAGCCAGGGGGATCGCGAACTTCTTGTGGATCTCGACCCAGGCCAGCCGGTAGTGCCTCGGGTTGCCCGGGGCGGCCGCCTCGCGAGACTGCGTGGCGTAGAGCTCCGGGAGCGATTGGGCGCGCAGTCCTTTCTCGTAGCTGACCCGCGCCCGCGGGCTGTTCCAGATGTTGCCAGCGAAGAGGATGCGCTGCGTGTCGTTGCTGTCGATGCGGTAGCGCCCGGGATCGGAAGGGTCGATCTCGTGGGCGACGGACCGGTCGAGGTCGAGCCAGAGATTCTCGCCTTCGAGGGTGAGGCGCCCGGCGCG
>JBOGJK010000433.1:0-2423 GCA_050745345.1 Thermoanaerobaculia bacterium | reverse complement strand
GCCGGCCGTCGCATCTGGATGCTCGACTACTACGCGCCCTCCCCCGTCGACGGCAAGATGATCCGCCTTCGCGAGTCCTCCGGGACCGAGAACGAGAAGGCTGCGCGCAACATGCTTCGGAACAAGGTTGCCGACTGCAACGTCGCCTCCCGAAAGGAGACCGACGTCGAGACGCCGGCGCATCGGCGCGTCACGGTTGCGGAGGTCCTGGACGATTACCTTCGGAAGCTCCGGCTCGAAGAGGCGAAGGGCGTGAGGAACGAGGAGTATCGGCTCGGGAAGGACTCGCCCCTCCGTCGGGAACTCGGGTTCCAGGAAGCCGCCGCGCTCACCGCTCGCGGGCTCGAAAAGTACGCCGAGGCGCGCCGGAAGAGCGGCCGCTCGAACGCCACTATCAACCGCGACCTTGAAGGGCTCCGGGCTGCCCTGCGCCACGCTGCGAAGGGTGGCCGTGTCCTACGGCTGCCTGTCTTCCCCGAGAAGCTCCGCGAGCGGGTGCGCCAGGGCTGGTACACGGCCGAAGAGATCGAGAAGCTCTGCTCTTCCTCGCCTTGGTGGCTCGCCGAGATGATCCGGTTCGCCTTCGCGACGGGCTGGCGTCGCGGGGAACTTCTCGGCCTTCGATGGGACTGGGTCGATCGAGAGGCGCGTGAGGTTCGGATCCCGGACTCGAAGAGCGGCGAAGGCCGCGTCGTTCCGATCGCCGGCGAGCTCGTCGGAATCATGGAGCGCGCCTGGGAGCGGCGCCGGATTCTTCGTCGAGACGGGACGATTGCGATGGCCGAGTCGGAGTGGGTGTTCCACGATGCGGGTCGGGCGATCACGAGGAAGCGCTTCGTGCGCGCCTGGAAGGGCGCTCGGAAAGCGGCAGGCCTCGAGGAGCGACTCTTCCACGATCTCCGGCGGAGCGGCGCGCGGCGCCTCATCAACGCCGGCGTCCCGCAGAGTGTCGCCATGAAGATCCTCGGGCACGAGACGCCGAGCATGTTCCGGCGCTACAACATCGTTGAAACGTCAGACCAGGCGCGCGCGCTGGAGCAGGTGGCGAAGGTAAGCGATGGGCACCGCAATGGGCACCGCTGATCGTTTTTACTCAGGAGTTTTGGTCGGGACGCCGGGATTCGAACCCGGGACCCCCTGAACCCCATTCAGGTACGCTACCAGACTGCGCCACGTCCCGACCGGGCTCGCGCATTGAAACAGAGAACCGGGGCGGCAGTCAAACGCCGCCGGCGCGGCCGGTGGTACGATTCGCCCCCGAGTGGCTCGCGAAACTCCCGCTGCGCGCCGGCCGACCGATCACCCATGAAGCCTGCTGTGATCTCCGTCCTGTCTTCGACGGAGCTGTTCGAGGGCCTGAGCGCGACCGAGCTGGCCGAGCTGGAGCCCGAGCTGGAATGGATGCGCCTTCTGGGGGGCGACATCCTCTTCCAGCAGGGGGAGATTGGTGACTGCCTCTACGTCGTGGCCAACGGCAGGCTGCGGGCGATCGTCGAGCACCCCGACGGCCGGGAGACGGTCCTGGGCGAGGCGGGCTACGGCGAAACCTGCGGCGAGATGGCCGTCCTGACCGGCGACGTGCGGTCCGCCACGGTGCGCGCCGTCCGGGACACGAGCCTGCTGCGCCTCTCGACCCGGAGCTTCAACCGGCTCATGGAGTCCCATCCCGGCATGGCGCTGATGCTGACGCGCCGCATCATCCAGCGCTTCCAGCGCGTCACGCACGGGCCCTCCGGGGCCCGCGCCGGCGCCGTCTCGACGATCGCGGTCGTTGGGACGCACCCGGAGACTCCCCTGGCGGACTTCTCGCGGCGGCTGGCCGCCAGCCTCGGCGCGGCCAGCAGCGTGCTCCACCTGGACGGCGCGAAGCTCGACGGGGCGCTCGGCCCGGGGGCCACCCAGATCCCGCGGGACCATGCGCGCAACGACGAGATCCTCTCCTGGCTCTCGGAGCAGGAGTCGAACTACCGCTTTCTCCTCTACGAGGCGGACCCGACCCCATCGGCCTGGAGCAGCCGCTGCGTGCGGCAGGCGGACAGGATCCTGATCGTGGGCCGGGCCGCGCTCCCGCCGCAGCCGGGACCCGCCGAGCTCGCCATGACGCGCCGCGGCGAGGGGGAGATCTGCCGCAAGGAGCTCGTCCTCCTCCATGCCGAGAGAAAGCCCCTCTATTCCGGCACCCGCCAGTGGCTCGACGCGCGCCGGGTCGACGCGCACCACCACGTCGTCGAGACCTCCGAGGAGGACTACGAGCGCCTCGTGCGAGTGGTCACCGGCCGGGCGACCGGAGTCGTGCTGGGCGGCGGGGGCGCCCGCGGCCTGGCGCAGATCGGCATGCTCCGCGCCCTCCAGGAGGCGGGCGTCGCCGTCGACCTGGTGGGCGGGACCAGCATGGGCGCCCACCTCGGGGCACAGTGGGCGAT
>JBOGJK010000432.1:0-1607 GCA_050745345.1 Thermoanaerobaculia bacterium | reverse complement strand
CTTCCAGATAGTCGCCGGCCTCGACCGGGGCGAGAAAGTCGACCGAGGAGTAGGCGCGAAAGAGGCCCTCGTCTCCGTCGTGCCGCACGAGAAGCTCCGTGGCGGCGTCGCCGAAGAGCTTCAGGACGTAGGCGCCGTCCACCAGGCCCCCGCCGTAGTGCGCCTGCTCCGCCCCGACGCGCAGGCGCAGCTGGACTCTCTCCACCGTCACCGGGAGGCCGCCTCGCCGCGACGCCGGGAGATCTCCTCGAGCAGAAAGGCGGCGACCCGGCCGGGGGTGGTGCCGGCTCCGAAGCCCGCGTCGTATCCCAGCTCCTTGGCGAGCGCGTGGTCGAGCCGGGCGCCCCCGGCGACGAGCACGACCTGGTCCCGCAGCCGCTCCGCCTCGAGCATGTCCACCAGTTCGGTCAAATGCTGGATGTGAATCTCGTTCTGCGTGACGGTGGCCGAGACGAGGATGGCGTCGGCCCTGGCCTCCCGGGCCAGGCGCACGAGCTTTTCCACCGGCACTTGGGCGCCGAGGTTGCGGGCGTCGAAGCCGTGGTAGCGCTCGAGCCCGTAGTCGCCCGCGAACCCCTTGGGGTTGAAGATGGCGTCGATCCCGACGGTGTGCGCGTCCGACTCGAGGGCGCAGCCCAGGACCAGAAGGCGCCTGCCGAAGCGTCTCGCGATCTCGGCGTCGATCTGCTCCCGGTGCAGGTCCGGCACCGCGGCTTCTTCGGCGGAGATCGCGGTCGCGTCCACCTCGTGGACCGCCTTGCCGTACACGACGAAAAACGTGAACCCGGGGGCCAGGGCCTGCGCCAGCGTCACATAGGGATCCCGAATCCCCATCTTCCCCGCGTAGCGCTTGGCGGCCTCGACCGCGACCCCGGAGTGGGAGAGGGGCAGCGTGAAGGAGACCTGCACGACGCCGTCGTTCCACTTGTCCCCGTAGGGGCGGATGCGGGCCGGATCCCGCTCCCGCGCGCTCACGAGGCCGCCCCGGCCGGTTCCCGGTCCCACACCTCGCGGAAGGGATTGGAGTACTCGGGGTGGCGAGGGAGAACTCCTTCCCGGCCCCGCCCGCCGTCGGGCGGACGCCGCGTGTCGGCGAAGATGCCGGAGGCCAGGGCCTCGAAGAGGCCGACGCCGGCGATCCGCTCGAGGAGCCGCTCGGCCTGCTCCAGCACCTCGTGCGCGCGCCGGACGATTCGCCCCTCGGGACGGAAGAGGATCTCCTCGCCGAGGTGCCGAGCATTGGCGCGGATCGTCCTGGCCTGGTCGATCGAGAGCCAGCGGTCGGAAAGCAACGGCGTGTGCAGCGCCTCGGTCAGCATCCCGAGCAGGTGGATCGACTGCCCAGTCACAACCGAGGTCAGGACGAAGAAGGCGTTCTGCTGGTAGCCGCGAAAGACGTTGCCCGTCATGTGCTTGGTCGGCGGCATGTACTTCAAGGGAGAGTCGGGGAAGATCTCCCGGGCAGCCTGCGCCTGGGCGATCTCGTAGAGCAAGCCGTCTTCGAGCATGGGATCGATCTCGAAGGCGTGCCCGAGGCCGATCTGCCACGGCTCGAGTCCGGCGTCGGCCGCCAGGCGCTCGTTGATGAACTGCGAGGCGAGCACGGC
>JBOGJK010000431.1:0-2196 GCA_050745345.1 Thermoanaerobaculia bacterium | reverse complement strand
CTCCAGGCCCTCGAGTGGCGCACGCCGGAGCGTGCGATCGCCCGCGGCGTGACGCTTCACAACCTGGGGGTCGCCCTGCGGCGTCTGGCGGAGCTCGACGCCGCGCGGGCCTCAGAGCATCTCTCCCGGAGCGCCTCGGCCTTGCGGGAGGCCGTCGCGATCCGGCAGCGGCACGGGCTCGAGGAGGGTCTAGCGGCTTCCCGGCGCGAGCTCGAGGAGACGTCCAGAAGGCTCCCGGGAGTCGAGGCGCCTCTTCACCCGTAGGCTCCCGGCAAGGCTCGCGACGAGCCGGGGAGACGCCTCTGGCACCAAAGTGCCATTTCCGCTAGCTCCGCCTGGGATATAAGAACCGTTCTCCGTCGTACCCCTCGGGCAACGTTCCCGGGGCCGCCTCGCCCGAGCGGTCGCGAGGCGAGAGTTCTGGGTGGGCGATGAAGCTCAGGGATTCGGTTCCCGGTCCCGGCGATTCGGCCCGGCGCCGCAGCGATGCGGCCCGGCGATCCGCCCATCGAATCGCGATATCGGAGCGTCTTACCAACGTCTCTCGGGCAACGCGATCCTCGCCCGGGGCTGCCGTTGCCCGAGCAGCCGCCGGGGAAGGGGTGCGCGAAGCCATGCAATTCGAAATCGCGCTCGATCGATCGAGCAGGTCCGCGCCCCGCGGGGGAGAGCCGCCTCCGCGGGACGCGCGGGACCGGAGCGCGCACCCGACGCCCCGAGAAGTGCACACCCCGTGTGAGGCCATCCGGCGAGAAGGAGAGATCCATGTGCAAGGAACGTCTTTCGGATCGAAATGCGGACCGTCTGCGGTCTCTCCTTGTCTGGATCTTCCTGGCAGCCGCGTGGTCGTCCGAGGCCACCGCCGCCACATTCACGGTCATCAACACCAATGACGCCGGGTCGGGTTCGTTGCGCCAAGCGATCACCGATGCCAACGGAAGCCCCGGCTACGACGCCATCAACTTCAACGCCGGAGCGGGTGTCCAGGAGATCACGCTCGCGAGCCCCCTGCCGACGATCGCCGACGGCGTAACGATCGAGGGGCCGGGCACCGGCGGCGCGAACAGGATCGTCCTCGACGGCGGCGGAAACACTTACTGCCTCTTCTTCACGACCGGCGACCACACGGTGGACGGCGTCATCATCAACCACTGCGGCACCGCGATTGGGGCCGCTGGCGCCAACAGCCTGACCGTAACGAACAACTGGATCGGCACGGATGCCCTCGGTGTGACGACAGGAGATGTCGCCCTCGGCCTAAACATCGGCGGGCCGATCGACTTGCTCGTCGAAGGCAACCTCTTGGCGGCGACGAACACCGACGTCAACGTCGCGAATGCGTCGAACGGCGTCATCGCGGACAACTTCTTCAACACCAACCCCGCCGGTCTGACCGCAAACGGGAACTCGACGTACGGTATCGCGCTGACCAACTGCGACAACAACCTGGTCGCCTTCAACGTCATCGGCCGCACGTTTGCGGCTGTCCGGATCGCCGGCTTCGAGAATGACGTGCAGAACAACTTCATCGGCATGAACTTCGGCGGCACGGCCGCGCTGATCAACTCGGCGTACGGCGTGTGGATCGTCAACGGCTCAGGCAACACGATCGGCGGCCCGGGACTCGAGAACTACATCGGCGGCAATCAACGAGGGGTCTTTCTCCAGGGCGCTGGCGCTGGCGGCAACAGCGTCTTCGAGAACTTCTTTGGCTTCGGCCCCGGTGCCAACCAGATCTCCAACGGCTGGGGCATCGAGGTGCAATCGAGCAACAACCTGATCTACGGAACGACGATCCGGTACTGCAATTTCGACGCGATCAACTTCACCTTCCCCAGCACGGGGACAGACATCGAAAACGTCCACCTGTACGACAACTTCTTCGGGATCAACATCATGCCCGCCGGGTCCAATCCGAACGACCCACTCGATGCCGACGGCGGACCGAACGACGGTCAGAACTGGCCCGTGCTTTCTTATGCTCGGACATCTCCGACGGCATCGGCTTGCGGTGGAAACCTGATGTCGAAGCCGAACACGCTCTATCGGATCGACGTCTATCAAGGCACGGGCTGTAACACGAGCGGCTACGGCGAGGGGAAGGACCTCCATGAGTCGTTATTTGTCCTCACCAACGGGAGTGGGATTGCTAATTTCGACAGATCCGGTCCTGGGCTTCCCGTCGGAACCGTACTC
>JBOGJK010000430.1:0-1536 GCA_050745345.1 Thermoanaerobaculia bacterium | reverse complement strand
GAGGCGGGGCAGCGCCCCGCCTCCCTCCCAGCATTTTTCCGTCGGCGGTCCGTTTTCTCTCGGAGCTCCTCCTTTCCTCTGTCTGCCTCGCGGGCAGGGAGAGTTCCGTTTTGCGGGGTAGTCCTACCTTGACCCCTCTGCTCGGAAGGCTTCCTGGGGCATCGTGGCGCAAAGTTTTTCTCGCGTCTCCCAGAGCAAGCTCGTTGAAGAGCGCAGAGAGTTCAGCAGGCAAGTTCCATCCTCCTCTCGTAGTTGGCCGGTGAGAGGTAACCGAGAGCGGAGTGCCGGCGTTGCGGGTTGTAGAAGCCCTCGATGAATTCGAAGATCGTCATGCGGGCCTCCGCTTGCGTGCGGAACCGGCGGCGCTCGAGCAGCTCGCACTCGAGTGTCGCAAAGAAGCTCTCGCACAGAGCGTTGTCGTAAGCGTCACCCACCGAACCCATCGAGGGGCGCACGCCGGCCTCCCGACACCGCTGCCCGAAGGCGATGGAGGTGTACTGGGTTCCCTGATCGGAGTGATGGATGACCTGCCGCGGCCGCCGCTGCCAGAGAGCCATGTTGAGAGCATCCAACACCAGCTGTGTGCGCAGATGGGTGGCCATCGCCCAGCCAACCACCTTCCGGCTCCAGGCATCCAGAACGACGGAAAGATAGAGAAAACCCGCCCAGGTCGCGATGTACGTGATGTCGGCCACCCAGAGCCGATCCGGACCGGGGGCGGAAAAGTCGCGCTCCACAAGATCGGGGGCAGGCTGAGCCCGCGGCGAGCGCACCGTGGTGCGGACCCCCTTGCGCCGGCTGACTCCCTGCAAGCCCGCCTCCTTCATCAGCCGAGCCACCCGCTTGCGGCTGACGCGTACGCCTTGCTCGGAAAGCTCGGCGTGAACCCGAGGCGTCCCGTAGGTGCCCCAGGAACGCTCGTGGATCGAGCGGATCCGTTCCGTCAGAGCCGTGTCCGCTTTCCACCGATCCGAGGGGGGCCGAGATCGCCACGCGTGGTACCCGCTGGAGGAGACTCCCAGCACCCGGCACTGCGCGGCCGCGGCGAAGATGGCCTGGTTGCTCCTCACGAACTCGAAGACTTCTCCGGCACCTCCGCCCGGAGCGGACCAGCTCCACCATCCGCCGCCGAAACTCCGGCGGGTACGGCGCATGACTCCCTGGCATCGTGAACTCCTTTCCCTCAAGTCTGAAGGTGTCCACGAAACCGGGTCAACTCCATGGGGGATTGACAACTCATGGCATGGAGTGTTGAAGTGCAAAAAACCGGTTCCTCTCTGCCCTGCGCAACGGGAGATCAACCATGACGTCGCGATACAGCGTATGGCGCCCCTCGTCCGTGTTTCTTGTCGCCTCTCTTCTGGCCCTGGGCTCGGTCTTCGCCGCCTGGGAGGCGAGGCCGGGAACCATCAAGGCGTTTGTGAAGAAGAGGCCGGCTTCCTCATCGGAATCGCGACGCCCCTTCCCGCCTGGGTTGCTTCGAGCGCTCCAGGCCGACCTCGTCGAGGAGCACGAGGCTTTCGTGATGCTTCAGAT
>JBOGJK010000429.1:0-4524 GCA_050745345.1 Thermoanaerobaculia bacterium | reverse complement strand
AGGGTGTGGTGGACGCCCTCTTCGGCACCGGTCTCGCGCGCCCCCTCGAGGGGGAGGCGGCGCGTGTGGTCGCGGCGATCCGTCGCGCCGGAAAGCCGGTCGTGGCGGCGGACCTGCCCTCGGGGCTCTCCTCCGACACCGGCGAGCGGATCGGCCCGGCGGTCCGGGCGGCCCGGACGGTGGCCTTCGGCGCGCCGAAGATCTGCCATGTCGCGTATCCCGCGCGAGCCTCGTGCGGGTCGATCGTCGTCGCCGACATCGGGATCTCGCGCGCGGTCCTGCAGAGACTCCAGCCGCGCCTCGCTCTGGCCGAGGCCGCGGACATCCGGCGGCTGCTTCCGGAGCGCCCTCCCGACTCGCACAAGGGCCGCTTCGGACGGCTGGCGGTGGTGGCGGGGTCGCGGGGAAAGGCGGGAGCGGCGATCCTGGCGGCGCGCGGGGCGCTGCGGGCCGGCGCCGGTCTGGTCACCGTCTTCTGCGCCGAGTCGCTTCAGGACGCAATCGTGTCGGCGCTGCCGGAAGCGATGACGCACGGACTGGCCGAAGAGGAGGGCGCGATCGCGGAGGCCGCGGCGCGTCCCGCCCTTTCCGCGCTGCGTTTCTTCGATGCCGCCGTCGTGGGACCGGGGCTCTCCACGGCTCCCGGGACCGTCGGGTTCCTGCGGCGGCTGCTCAAGGCGCGCCTCCCGCTCGTCTGCGACGCCGATGCCCTGAACGCCTTTGCCGGCGAGCCCGGCGCTCTGGCCGGCCGCGTCCTCACACCGCACCCCGGGGAGGCCGCGCGGCTGCTCGGTGTGCCGGCGCGGGAGATCCAGGCGGACCGGATCGGCGCGGCCCGAAGGCTCGCGCGCGCGAGCCGAGCCGTCGTCCTGCTCAAGGGGGCGGCGAGCCTGCTCGCGACCGACGGGGGGAGGCGCGTGACGGTCAATCCCACCGGCACGCCGCTGATGTCCACGGCGGGCTCGGGGGACGTCCTGGCGGGGGCGATCGGTGCCTTCCTGGCCGGAGGCCTGCGGGGCGCCGAGGCCGCCCTGGTGTCCGCGTGGCTGCACGGCGCGGCGGGGGAGCTCTGCGCGCGGCGTCTGGGGGATGCGGGCCTGCTCGCCCGGGAGCTGGCGGAAGCACTGCCGCTGGCGCGGCGCGCGCTCGACGCGACGGAGGGCGCCGGGCGGGAGACGCAAGACGATTGAACCGGGAGTGTCTGAGCCTCAGCGCGGAAGAGACCGAACGGTTCGGAGAGCGCTTCTCCGCGACACTGTCCGATTTCGACGTCGTGTATCTGTCCGGCGGCCTCGGTGCCGGCAAGACCTGCCTCGCTCGGGGCGTGGCTCGGGGCCTCTCCGCCTCGCCGCGCGAGGTCGCCTCGCCGACCTTCGCCCTCCTGCACGAGTACGCCGGTCGGGAGGGACGCATCGTGCTGCGGCACCTCGACCTCTACCGGCTGGAGGACTCGCCCCGCGATCTGGAAGTGCTGGGCCTGCCCGAGTCGGTCGCGGGAGCGCCCGTCCTGGTCGAATGGCCGAACCGGGCGCTGCGGGCGGTCCTGCCGCCGACCAAGGAAGTGACGCTCGAGCAGCTGCCGGAAGGCCAGCGGAGGATCCTGGTCATCGACGTGTCGCCCCACGCCGCCGGCGGCGGCGAGGGATCCCGGTCTCTCTGAAGCCGGGGATTCCCCGCTCGCCTCGCAATGGCATCGGGGGAGCGCCTGGTGAGGAGCCTGTCCGCGAGAGCATCGCCGCGCGCCGCAGCGAATGACTCGGTCGGACTCCTAAAACGCGAGGAGGAGACCGCCCGTCGCCGACCCGTTGGACAGCCAGTTCGTGCCGTTCGAGCAACAGCAGTCCTCGAAGCCGTCGCAGCCGTTGTCGTCGTTCAGAAGAGTGCCGAAGTAGCGGCCGTCGAACCGCATTCCGAAGTGAGGCGTAAAGAAGATCTTCACGCCCCCGGCAATACTCGTCGTGAAGCGCGTGTCCGTCGGCGCGGCAGGCGAGTCTGGCACGTCGGGGTCGAGAACCGCCACACCCATTCCGAAGCTGACGTAGGGGACCGCTCGGCCGTGGCCGAAATTGAAGGTCGCGTATCCCATCCAGTAGTCGATGTCGAGCTCCCCGAGCACCTGCTGGTTGCCGCCGCCGAAAACCGGGCCCGAGTCCGAGCCCGTGACGAAGTTGGTCTCGGTGCGCTGGAAGAGGGCCTCGAGCTCGAAGACGCTGCTCGCGTTGTAGCCGATCCGCCCGCCGTAGGTCAGCTGATCCTCGACGTCCACCGTGAAGGGAAAGATCGCGGTGGAGCCGGCGGGGAAATGGCCTCCCCAGAGATACCCGGCGAAGGGCTCGATCTCGACGGTGCCCTCGCGCACCTGGCCGGAGAGGGAGGACGCGGCGAGCAGAAGGGCGGCAGCCACGGAGAGTGCGCGGAGCTTCATGGGTAGCGTCCTCCGAAGAAGTGGGAGGTGATTCAGCGCGATGCCTTGCGCGTCTTCAGGTGTCTTTCGATGACCTGTCTCCAGCGCTCTTCGACGTCGGGCGAGTAGCCGACCGCCCGATCGATGAGGGACCGGTCGGGCCCCAGGATGAAGGTGGAAGGGATCCCCATCGCGGTCATCGCCCCGGCCTCTTCCGGCGCGGCGTAGTAGACCGGCAGCGACAGGTTGTATCGCTTCAGGAAGGGCTCGATGCGCCCGCGGTCCGCGTCGATGTTGACGGCGAGCACGACGAAGTTGCGGTCGCTGTAGCGGTCGTACATCTTCTGCACGACCGGCAGCTCCAGCCGGCACGGGCCACACCAGGTCGCCCAGACGTTCAGCAGAACGACGTTGCCCTTGAGCTGCGAGAGCCGGATGGAGCTGCCGTCGGCGCCCGCGAGCTCGAGGTCCGGGAAGGTCGAGGCCGGTTCCGATCCGCCGGCCGCGGGCGCGGCGAGACCGAAGGCGAGAGCGAGGGAGGCAAGACGCATCGGCCGTGGAAACGGGCTGCCCGGCGCGATTATTTCCGGGGTTCTGTTCCGGTCCCTGGCCTTACAATCGAGGCACGTCATGACGGCCCCTTCTGCCCCGACGCGCGTCGAGTCGGCGCCGATCTTGCCGTCCGAGCCCGCCCCGTTCTCGCTCCAGATCGTGCTTTCGGACGACGCGGCCGCCGGCGTCTCCCCCTTCGTCGTTCTCTCGGAGGAGGAGGACTTCGCGCGGGTCTACCTGGCGGTTGTCAAGGGAGACGGAGACACGATCGTCGACTTCGCGGCGTTGAAGCTTCCTCGCAATGCGTACCCGCTGCCCGTGATCCCCGACCCATCGCTCCACAACGCGTCGGTTGAGGCCCGATGGATCGAGGAGTCCGTACGGCTGCGCGAGCTTTGCGCTGCGGGGCTTCCGGTGCCCCGCTTCTTGCGGCCGGGTGCGGACGCTCCCGAGAGGCTCCCGCCCCTGTTCTTCTGCGTTCCCGATCGCCGTTTCTTCTCGCCTCCCTGTCCCCGCTGCGGCGGGGCCCTGACCACCTGCCGCGAGGACGCGGTGCTCGCGGGCGCACGGCTGCCCCTATTTTCCTCCTCGCTCGAGCGCTTCCTCTTCTGCCCGCGCTGCGCGGCGGACAATCCTCCCTCTCCCTTCTACAGCTTCGACGCGCCGGCCGAGACGCCGGAGGGGGAGAGCCTGGCGGCCGTCGATCTCTTCCGCGACCTCGGCGAGGCGCTGGCGGGCGCCGGAGAGTCCGGGACGGCGGCCGAGTCCTTTCCGTGCGAGGGGTGCCGCGAGGCCGGGCGGCAGTTTCAGGCCGCCTTCGCCTCGGGAGCGCGCGCGGCTCCGTTCTGGGAGGGGCGCTGGGCGGCGCTCAACTTCTACGACTCTCCCTACCTTCTGACCGGGCTCGGTCAGCTGACCCTCGACGAGTTCGCGGACTGGCTCGGCGGCCGACCGCGCGACTCGTTCCTCGGCGGGAAGCCTTCCCCGAGCGCACGGGCGCTCGAGGCCCGGCTGCGGTACCCGCTCGAGCTCGCGTCGGAGGGGAGACTGCTCTTTGGTGCGGCGGGCTCCGGCCTCGACGCGGTGGAGGTGTTCTTTCTCAAGATCGCCGCGTTCCGGCAGATCGTCGCGGCGCTGCTCGCGTACTGCCGCCAGACGGGAAGGCCGCACCTGGACCTGCACCCGCGCCACGTTCTCTTCGACTTGTCGGCCGCCGGCGAGGGGCTCGCTTCCGCCTGGAGCTTCCGCGCGCGCCTGCATGGCCTCTCCTCGGCCGCCCGCTCGGAGCGGCTGGCGGGAGTCGCAGAGGTCGTCGTTCCGCCGCGCAACGCCTTCGCCCCCTACGCCCCGCCGGAGGTGCTCGAGTTCCACCTGACGCCTTCGCGGCCGGCGCACCTGGTCGTCTCGGAGCTCGAGGCGGGCCCCGTGGCCCGGGACGCGACGCGAAGCTGGCGACTCCACGGGCGCCTCTCGGACCCCTACGGCGTCTACCCGGAGCCCTCCGAGCGCGACTGGATCCTGATCACGCTCGACAACGAAGCGCTCGCCCTGTCCGCGCTGACCTTCGC
>JBOGJK010000428.1:0-5269 GCA_050745345.1 Thermoanaerobaculia bacterium | reverse complement strand
GAACAACCCGATCGAGCGGCTCGAGATGTCGAAGGACGAGGCGGTCCGGATCTTCGAGGGACAGAACGACGCGCTGAAGGTCGAGATCATCCGGGGCATCCCGGACGAGCGGGTCTCCTGTTACCGGCAGAAGGACTTCATCGACCTGTGCCGCGGGCCGCACGTGCCTTCCACGGGGCGCCTCGGGGTCTTCAAGCTGACGCACACGGCGGGCGCCTACTGGAAGGGGGACGAGAAGAACCCGATGCTCCAGCGCATCTACGGGGCCTCGTTCCTGACGCAGGCGGAGCTTGACTCGCACCTTGCGCGCCTCGAGCAGGCGCGCGCCCGCGACCACCGGAAGCTGGGCAAGGAGCTCGACCTCTTCTCCTTCTCGCCGCTCGCCCCGGCTTCCCCCTTCTTCCACCCGAAGGGGGCGACGCTCTACAACGGACTGCTCGAGTACCTGCGCGAGGAGTACCGGCGCCGTGGCTACCAGGAAGTCATTACGCCTCAGATCTTCGACGCGGAGCTCTACCGGATCTCCGGCCACTACGAGAACTACCGCGAGAACATGTACTTCGCACAGATCGACGAGCGGGAATTCGGCGTCAAGCCGATGAACTGCCCGGGGCATCACCTGCTCTACAAGGAGCGGCTCTGGTCCTACCGGGAGCTGCCCGTGCGGTTCGCGGACTTCGGGCGGCTCCACCGCTACGAGCGCTCGGGGGTGACGGCGGGATTGACGCGCGTGCGGACGTTTTCTCAGGATGACTCCCACATCTACTGTCCGATCGACCAGATCGGGCCGGAGATCGCGCGGTTCGTCGACTTTCTGGACGACGTCTATCGCTGCTTCGACTTCCGCGACGTCGACATCTCGCTGGGAACTCGTCCCGACCAGCGGATCGGCTCGGACGAGAATTGGGACAAGGCCGAAACGGTGCTCGCGTCGGCCGTCGAATCGCTTGGCCGTCCCTACGTGGTCACGCCCAAAGACGGCAACTTCTACGGGCCCAAGATCGATTTCTGCGTGAAGGACGCGATCGGCCGCCCCTGGCAGCTCGGCACGATGCAGGTCGACTTCGCCCAGCCCGAGCTCTTCGACTTGACTTACATCGGCGAAGACGGCAAGGCCCATCGGCCGGCCGTCCTGCACCGCGCGATCCTCGGCTCCGTCGAGCGCTTTCTCGGCATCCTGATCGAGCACACCGCGGGCGACTTCCCCTTCTGGATCGCGCCGATCCAGGCCGCGGTGCTGCCCGTCTCCGACCGCTTCGCCGGGGCCGCGCGGGAGGCCGCCGCCAGGCTCTCGGCCGCCGGGTTGCGCGTCGAGACGGACGACCGCAACGAGAAGCTGGGCGCCCGGATCCGCCGGGCGGAGCTGCAGAAGGTCCCGGCGATGCTCGTGATCGGCGAGAAGGAAGCCTCCGCCGGAGCGGTCGCGGTGCGCCTGCGGCACGGAGGGGACGCCGGTACCATGCGGGTGGACGAGTTTGTCGCGGCCGCCACGAGGGCGGTCGAAGCGAGACAGAAGGAGATTTTCGCGGAGGTGAAGAATCGATAAGAAAAGCATTCGCGTCAACGAGCAGATCCGGTGGAAGGAGGTTCGCCTGATCGGCGAATCGGGAGAGCCCCTCGGGATCGTCCCGATGGCCGACGCGCTCCAGAAGGCGAAGGAGGCGGCGTTGGACCTGGTCGAGATCGCCCCGACGGCAAGCCCGCCCGTTTGCCGGATCATGAATTTCGGGAAGTTCATCTACCAGCAGAAGAAGAAGCAGCAAGACTCCAAGAAAAAACAGAAGACGACTCAGGTCAAAGAAGTGAAGTTCCGCCCCAACATCGACGACCACGACTACGACTTCAAGGTCAAGAACATCGTGAAGTTCCTCGCGCACGGCGACAAGGTCAAGGCGACCGTGCAGTTCCGCGGCCGCGAGATGGCGCGGCGCGAGAACGGGCAGAAGGTGCTCGACCGGCTGCTCCAGGACCTGGCCGGCAAGGCCGTGGCGGAGTCGCGCTCGGAAATGATGGGCAACCGCCTCTATCAGATCCTGTCGCCGGCGCGCGTGCACGAGAAGACGGCAAAAGCGGCTGGGGCGCAGGCCGGGGATCGTTAACCATGCGTCGTAAACCGTGAACCGGGAACCGTGAACCGACGAGGCGGCTCCGGTTTACGGTTTACGGTTCACGGTTCACGAAAGGAAGTGCAATGCCGAAACTGAAGACCCACCGGGGCGCCGCGAAGCGGTTCAAGCGGACCGCGTCGGGCAAGTTCAAGCGGGCCAAGGCCTTCAAGAGCCACATCCTCACCAAGAAGGCGCCGGGCCGCAAGCGCGACCTCGCACAGCCGACCGTGGTGTCCTCCGCGGACATCCGGCGCGTGCGGGAGATGCTGCCCTACGCCTGAGGACGCGGAAGACGGGAGACGGAAGACGGAAGACGAGCCGGGAACAAGACGAGGCTAGAGGGGCACTCGCGACGAGCGAATCGTCTCCCGTCTCCCCTCTACCGTCTTCCGGCCTACGGAGGATTCGAAAATGCCTCGAGTCAAGAGAGGACCCAAGAGAAAGAACCGGCGGGCCAAGGTGCTCGGCCTCGCCAAGGGGTACTACGGCACGAAGTCGAAGTCGTTCCGGATGGCGAAGCTCCAGGTCGAGAAGTCACTCGGCTACGCCTACCGCGACCGAAAGGCCAAGAAGCGGGAGTTCCGCGGGCTGTGGATCGTGCGGATCAACGCCGCCGCCCGCGAGAACGAGATCACTTACAGCCGCCTGATGGACGGCCTGAAGAAGGCGGGCAGCGACATCAACCGAAAGATGCTGGCCGACCTCGCCGTGACCGACCCGGGGGCGTTCTCGCAGCTGGTCGGGGTCGCCAAGCAGGCGCTCGCCGGATCGTGAGACGAAAAACGGTAGACGGTAGACGACGGAAGTGAAAGACGAGTCGGAAGAGAGGAGACAGAAGACGGTAGACGAGCACGGGTCGGCTCCCTCCTCTCCCGTCTCCCGTCTGCCGTCTCCCGGCCCGGGGGATCCAGTCGAACAGGCTCTCGCCCTCTTCCGTGCGGAAATCGCGGCGGGTGTCTCGTCACGTTCGGAGTTCGAGCGCGTCAAGGGACGCTTCCTCGGGCGCGAGAAGGGGCTGGTGCCCGCTCTCTTCTCGGGAATGAAAGACCTGCCGGAAGCCCAGCGCGCCGCATTCGGCTCCCAGGCCAACGCGGCCAAACGCGAGATCGAGCAGGCGATCGCGCGCCTGGGAGAGGCCCTGGAGCGCCGGGAGGCCGCGGCGCGCGAGGCGGCGGGAGCGGTGGACGTCACGCTGCCGGCGAGGAAGCCCCGCGCCGGAGGGCTCCACCCGATCACCATCGTGCGCCGCCGGATCGAGCGGATCTTCCTGCGGATGGGCTACTCGATCGCCGACGGGCCCGAGCTCGAGAACGACCACCACAACTTCGAGGCCTTGAACTTCCCGCCGGAGCACCCGGCTCGCGACACGCAGGACACGCTGATGATCGATCTCAAGGCGCCGTCACCGCTGCTGCTTCGGACGCACACCTCTCCGGTGCAGATCCGGGAGATGCGCAAGCGCGGCGCGCCGCTTCGCATCATCGTGCCGGGCCGTGTCTACCGGAAAGACGAGGTGGACGCGACGCACTCGCCCGTCTTCCACCAGGTCGAGGCGCTCGTCGTGGACCGGGGGATCTCGATGGCCGACCTGAAGGGGACCGTCGCGATGTTCCTCGAGGAGCTCTTCGGGAGCGGCACACGGGCGCGGTTCATCCCGACCTTCTTTCCCTTCGTGGAGCCGGGGATGGACGTCGCGATGAGCTGCATCTTCTGCAAGGGCGCGGGCTGCCGGAAGTGCAAGGAATCGGGGTGGATCGAGATCCTGGGCGCCGGCCTGGTGCACCCGCTGGTGCTCGAGGGGGTCGGGATCGACCCCGAGGAGTATTCGGGCTTCGCCTTCGGCCTCGGCCTCGACCGCGTCGCGCTGCTCTCCTACGAGTTTCCGGACCTGCGCCTCCTCTTCGAGGGGGATGAGCGTTTCCTGTCGCAGTTCGAGGGCGAGGAGGCGGCACGGTGAAGTTCTCCCTGGAGTGGTTGAACGACCACGTCGACGTCGCCGCGGCGGGGGGTGCCGGGGGCGTTCGCCGGCTCCTCGAGCAGGCGGGGCTTCCCGTCGATTCCGCGGAGGAGTCGGGCGGGGACACCGTCCTGGAAGTCGAGATTACGCCCAACCGGCCCGACGCGATGGGGCACCGTGGTCTCGCGCGCGAGATCGCGGCGATGGCGGGCCTCGCGCTCCGGAGCGACTCGCATCTGGAAACGACCCCTCTCTCGGCCGGCGAGAGCGTCGAGCAGCTCACCTCGGTGGTCAACCAGGTTCCCCGCCTCTGCCGCCGTTTCGGCGTGCGGCTCCTGCGCGGCGTCGTCAACGGGCCGTCGGCCGAGGCCGTGCGCTCGCGCCTCTCGCGCCTGGGCGCCAAGCCCATCTCCTCGGCCGTGGACGCGACCAACTATGGCCTCTGGGACACAGGGCAGCCGCTCCACGCCTTCGACTTCGACAAGCTGGCCGGCGGGCTCTTGATCGTCCGCAAGGCGCGCAAGGGGGAGAGGCTCGTGACGCTGGATGGCGTGGAGCGGGAGCTTTCTTCCGGTGACCTCGCCGTGGCCGACGCCGAGCGCGCCGTCTCGCTTGCCGGCATCATGGGAGGGCTCGACACCGCCGTCACCGAAGAGACGAAAAACGTCGTGCTCGAAGCGGCGTGGTGGGACCCGCTCACCGTCCGGCGCACGTCGCGGCGCCTGGGCATGCACACGGACGCCTCCCATCGCTTCGAGCGGGGCGCGGACCTGGAGTCGATCCCGGGGGCGCTCGACCTGGCGGCGCGCCTCATCCTGGAGGCCTCGGGCGGGATACTCGCGCCGGGCCTGCTCGACGCGCGAGGCGCCCCCTTCCGGGTCCGGAGGGCGACGCTGCGCCTCTCGCGCCTGCGGGAGCTTTCCGGCGACGACCGGCTGACCCTCGAGTTCGCCGAGGAGGCGCTTCGGCGCCTCGAGTTCTCCGCGCAGCGGCGCGGCAAGCACCTGACCGTCTCGATCCCGCTCTTCCGCCTGGACGTGCGCCGGGAAGAAGATCTGATCGAGGAAGTGCTGCGGGTCTGGGGCTACCAGAACCTTCCCTCGCGGCTGCCGCCGGCGACCGGCGCGGGGGGGTACCTCGAGCCGCTGCGGGAGGTCGAGGAGGGGGCGGCCGACACGGCCGCCGCGTGCGGGCTCTTCGAGAC
>JBOGJK010000427.1:0-5459 GCA_050745345.1 Thermoanaerobaculia bacterium | reverse complement strand
AGCATCCGCTTCTTGAGCGACCGCAGCGTGAGCCGCGAGATAGCCTTGAGCGTTTCGAAGACTCCCTGCCCCAGAACGGCGCAGGCCTCGTAGCTCTCGTACGCGCGGCCGGGATTGAGCGTCTCCTCGAGCTCGTCGAGCGAGAGGATGCTGGCGAGGTCCCTCTTGTTGTACTGGAGGACGAGCGGCAGCTCCTCGAGCTTGACGCCGATCTCGGCCAGGTTCGAGCGCAGGTTCTGGTAGCTCTCGATGTTGGCTTCCTTCATCGCGCGCTGAGAGTCCCCGACGAACACGATGCCGTCGACCCCCTTGAGGACGAGCTTACGGGTCGTGTTGTAGAAGACCTGCCCGGGGACCGTGTAGAGCTGGACCCGGGTCTTAAAGCCGCCGATGACCCCGACGTCGAGCGGCAACAGGTCGAAGAAGAGGGTCCGGTCGGTCTCCGTCTCGAGGGAGACCATCTCCCCCCGTGATCCCGGGGCCGTCCGCCCGTAGATGTGGTGCAGGTTGGTGGTCTTCCCGCACAGACCAGGACCGTAATAGACGATCTTGGCCGCCATCTGCATGGTGGCGTAGTTGAAGAAGACCATGACGCGATTATGCGCCCTCGCGGCGCAAGAATTCCCTAGAGATTGTAGCACCGCGACCGGGGGAGGGCCGCGGTCATTTGCCCCGCCGCGGGTCTTCGGTCGGGCCCCGGTGTGCCATCTCCTCCAGAATCGCAAGGATCTGCTCCTCCTGGCCTCGGCCGGAGGTCTCGGCCAGGATCTCCTTTGCGAGCCGCTCGTAGAGGCCGAGGAAGTCGGGACGGCCGGAGGCGGCCCGAAGGTGCTCGCGGACGGTTTCCACGTCTCGGCGCGCCACCGGCCCCGTGAAGGCCCCGGCAAACGGGCGGCCCGCCGTGGCCGCCGCGGCTTCCGAGGCCAGCCGGGCCAGCGCCGGGCGTGCCTGCTCCTCCGGCAGGCCGGCGTCCACGGCGGCCCGGACCGCGACCGACAGGAGCGCCATCGTGCCTCCGGCCGCCAGCGCGGCCGCAGCGTGGTAGAGCGGCTTCGATTCCGAGCGGATGCGGTAGCCGATCGCCCCCAGCGCCTCGGCCAGACGCTCGGCGGCCTCGACCGCCTCCGGCTCTCCCTCGATTGCGACGAGGGCGCCTCGCCAGTCGTCGCCGGGGTCTCCGGTGAAGGCCCGCAAGGGATGGAGCGACGCCGTCGCCGCGCCGCGGCGGGAGAAGGGCGCCAGGAGGGAGGAGCCGAGCGCTCCCGAAAGGTGGAAGGCGAAGCGGGGAGTCGTGCGCCGGGCGAGCTCTCCCGCCACTTGCGCGATCCGATCATCGGGCACCGCGAGAACGAGCAGGTCGCAGTCGGGCGGCGCATCCTCGGCCGTCCGGCCGGAGGCTCCGAGCTCGCGCCCGGCGCTGGCGGCCGACTCGGAGGTTTGACCGACGACTTGCGAGATCGCGCCTCCCGCCCGCACCCACGAGCGCGCGAGGGCCATGCCGGCGCGGCCCGGGCCGACCAGGACGAAGCGCGACTGAAGGATCGACGGGACCGGCACGGACTCAGTCTACAGTCGACGGTCGGCAGTCGACTTCGGGGGGAGGACTAAGTGCCTTTCCTGTCGACTGTTGGCGGTCGGACTGTTGACTCGTCCCGTACAAGCCGCTACCTTGGCTTCTGGCACTCCGCAACTTCGAGTGCCAGGGGAGCCTGTGATCTCCAGCAAGACGCTCGACATCCGCAGCCGGGCCATCCTGGTCGAGATCATCCGCGTCCACGTGGACACGGGTCTGCCGGTCTCCTCGCGGACCCTCTTCAAGTCGAACCGGTTCGGCCTCTCTCCCGCCTCGATCCGAAACATCATGGCGGACCTGACCGACGGCGGCTTCCTGATGCAGCCGCACACTTCGGCGGGCCGGGTGCCGACCGACCAGGCCTATCGCCTCTACATCGACGAGCTGATGCGGCACCGCCGGGTCGCCGCCGACCTGCGCGAGCAGGTGGACTCGGACCTGGCCTCCGCCGGCGGCGACATCACGCGGCTCTTCCAGGCAACCTCGCGGCTGCTCGCGCAGCTGGCGGGAGAAGTCGGGTTCGTCGTGGCGCCCGACGCGCTCCACACGGTCTTGAAGAGCCTGCGTTTTCTCGCGGTCGCGCCGTGCAAGATCCTGGTGGTCCAGGTCAACGAGCCGGACGTCGTGATCTCGCAGGTCCTGGAGACCGATGTCGAGTACTCCAGCGCCGAGCTCGAGGCGGCCGGCGAGCGGCTGACCCGCGAGTACGGGGGGCTCACACTCCACGGCGTGCGGCGCAAGCTTCTGGAAGAGCTCACGGAGGAGCGGGCCGCCTGCGACCGGATCTTCGAGCGGGCCCGGGGCCTTGCCCGGCGCGCGCTCGAAAAGCGCGGGCCGGAAGAGCGGATCTACGTCGACGGGACGGCGCAGTTGCTGGACAAGCCGGAGTTCTCCGACGTCGAGACTTTGAGGAGGGTGCTGCACGCCTTCGATGAAAAGGCGCGCCTCCTGACGCTGCTCGCCCGCTACCTGGAGGCGAGGGAAACCTGCGTCGTCCTGGGGTCGGAGGGGGCGCTCACCGAGGACCCGAGGCTTTCCGCGGTCTTGACGTCCTACGGCTCGGGAGAGACACTGACGGGAATGCTCGGAGTCATCGGGCCCGCACGCCGGGAGTACCCGCGCGTGATCCCGGTCGTAGAACTGCTCGGCCGCGCGCTCTCGGTGCGTCTGGAGCGGCGCGAGACGCCCGCGCCGGAGCCCGAGGAAGAATGAGCGACCGGGAAGACCCCCGAAACCGGATGGCGGCCCCGGCCGACGAGGATCCGGTCGAGGTCCGGGACTCGGGCGAGAGCCTCGAGGAGGCCCTGGCCGAAGAGGAACGGTCGGCGATCCTCGCGGCCGAGGAGAAGCTTCGCTCGCTCGAGCGCGACCTGGCGGACCTGAAGGACCGGCACCTGCGCAAGCTGGCCGAGCTCGACAACATCCGCAAGCGCACCGAGCGGGAGAAGCGCGAGCACTTCCGGGTCGCCCTGATGGATCTGGCGCGAGACTTCCTTCCGATCCTCGACAACCTCGAGCGGGCGATGGCGCATGCCTCTCCCGAGGAGCGGCAGAGCCACTTCGGGCAGGGGATCGGCCTGATCCGCCGCCAGCTCATGGACCTCTGGAGACGGCACGGCCTCCAGGAGGTGGACACCGACGTCCCCTTCGATCCGAACCGCCACGAGGCGGTCGCGACCGAGGCGACGAGCGAGATCCCGCCCAACACGATCCTCGAAGTGCTCCAGAGGGGGTATCTTCTGCAGGATCGGCTCGTGCGGCCCGCTGCGGTCAAGGTGGCCGTTCGCGACCGGGACTCGGGCGACGAGGGCCGGTCGGAAACTCCCTAGGGCCGGCGGCGGCCCCTTGGTGAATGGACCAGCCGGGTTAAAATGACTGGCTAGAAAGGCCGGAGAAGAGTCTCCGGCCCCCTCTCCAGGTTTCCGTCAGGAGGGCCCTTGGGCAGGATTCTCGGCATCGATCTCGGGACCACGAACTGCTGCGCCTCGGTCGTCGAGGGCGTGACGCCTCAGGTCTTGACCAACCGCGAGGGGAGCCGCACGACCCCGTCGATCGTCGGGTTCACCGAGGACGGGGAGCGTCTGGTCGGGCAGATCGCCAAGCGCCAGGCGATCACCAACCCGATGAACACGGTCTTCGCCGTCAAGCGCCTGGTCGGGCGCAAATTCGAGGCGGAGGAGACGCAGCACGCGCGGGAGGTGCTTCCCTACGAGATCGTCCGGGCGGTCAACGGGGACGTCAAGATCCGGGCGCGCGGGCGGGAGTACAGCCCCGAAGAGATCTCGGCCTTCATCCTGAAAGAGATGAAGGAGTTCTCCGAGGAGATCCTGGGCGAGGAGATCACCGAGGCGATCATCACGGTGCCCGCCTACTTCGATGACGCCCAGCGCCAGGCCACGCGCGATGCGGGGCGCATTGCCGGCCTCGAAGTCCTGCGCATCATCAACGAGCCGACGGCCGCCTCCCTCGCTTACGGCCTCGAGCGCAAGGGCAGCGAGATCGTCGCCGTCTACGACCTGGGGGGCGGCACGTTCGATATCTCGATCCTGCAGCTGGGCGAAGGGATCTACGAGGTCAAGGCCACCGCGGGAGACACCTATCTGGGGGGCGAGGACTTCGACAAGAAGATCATGGACTGGCTGCTCGACGACTTCAAAAAGGCGACAGGCATCGACCTGCGCCAGGACCGGATGGCGCTGCAACGCCTGAAGGAAGCGGCCGAGAAGGCCAAGTGCGAGCTCTCGACGGCGACGGAGACGACGATCACGCTGCCGTTCATCTCGGCCGATGCGTCGGGACCCAAGCACATCAACCGGACCCTGACGCGCGAGCGCCTCGAGGCGCTGGTGGCCGACCTGATCGACCGGACGGCCGCGCCGTGCCTGGACGCGCTGCAGTCGGCGGGACTGAAGCCCTCCGACGTCGACCAGGTCATTCTCGTGGGCGGGCAGACCCGCACGCCGAAGGTGCAGCGGATGGTGGCCGAGCTTTTCGGGCGCGAGCCCAACCGGGAGATCAACCCGGACGAGGTCGTCGCCATCGGCGCGGCGATCCAGGGAGGCGTCTTGAAGGGGGAGATCAAGGACGTCGTGCTGCTCGACGTCACACCCCTCTCGCTCGGCATCGAGACGCACGGCGGCGTCTTCGAGAAACTGATCGAGCGCAACTCCACCATCCCGACGAAGAACACCATGGTCTTCACGACCGTCGCGGACAACCAGTCGGTCGTCGAGATCCACGTGCTGCAGGGGGAGCGCGAGGTGGCCAAGGAGAACAAGTCGCTCGGCCGATTCGAGCTGGTGGGCATCCCGAACGCGCCCCGGGGCATCCCCCAGATCGAGGTCACCTTCGCCATCGACTCGAACGGCATCGTCAACGTCTCGGCCAGAGACCTCGCCACCGGCAAGGCCCAGGGCATCCAGATCAACCCGGCCGGCGGCCTCTCGCAGAGCGAGATCGACCGGATCATCAAGGAGGCCTCGGCCTTCGCGGAAGCGGACCACCAGCGGCGGGAGATCGCCCAGGTGCGCAACCGCCTGGAGGGGATGCTAGCCAGTAACGAGCGCGTGCTGGCGGAGTTCGGGGAGGCCCTGGCGCCCGACGAACGGGAGCGCATCGAGGAGACGCTGAAGCGCTCCCGTCAGATCGCGGCAGGCGACTCCCGCGAGGCCTTGAACGAGGCGATCTTCGACATGCAGGGCGTTTCCAAGGTGCTGACCCGGGTCATGCTCCAGCGGGTGGGCGGCGGCGCAGCGCCCGCGGTTCCGCCGACCTCCTGATGCCGGACAAGCGGGACTACTACGAGATCCTGGGCGTGGCCCGGGACACGGAAGCGCCGGAGCTGAAGACGGCCTACCGGCGGGTCGCCATGGCTTCGCACCCCGAC
>JBOGJK010000426.1:0-2077 GCA_050745345.1 Thermoanaerobaculia bacterium | reverse complement strand
GCGGCGCGCTGTCTTCCCGAGCGGGGGAGGATCGGCATCTTCAACCGCTCCTACTACGAAGAGGTGCTCGTCGTGCGGGTCCACCCGGAGATCCTGGCCGGCCAGAAGATCCCCAGGAAGCTCGTGGGAGAGAACGTCTGGAACGAGCGCTTCGAGGACATCAACTCTTTCGAGCGCTATCTCTCGCGCAACGGTGTGGTGATCCGCAAGTTCTTCCTCCACGTCTCCAGCAAGGAGCAGAAGAAGCGCTTCCTCGAGCGGCTGGAGGAGCCGGAGAAGAACTGGAAGTTCTCCGCGGCCGACGCGCGGGAGCGCGGCCACTGGAGAGACTACATGAGCGCCTACGAGGAGATGATCCGGCACACCGCGACCCCGCACGCGCCCTGGTACGTCGTGCCGGCGGACAACAAGTGGTTCACCCGGCTGGTCGTCGCGGCGGCGATCATCGACGCCCTGGAGGAGCTGGACCTGGCGTTCCCGAAAGTGGACGAGGAAAAGCGCCGGGAGCTCGCGGAGGCCCGCGCGATCCTCGAGGGGAAGAAGGAGTCCGGGCGCGGGTGATCCCCTCCCGAATGCCGCCCCCGGCGGCTGCGCGCGGGGCGCCCTCTAAGCCCGCTCGGCCCAGAGCCTCAGCTCTTCCTCGAGCAGGTGATCGATCCCGCCCGCGGTCAGCGGCGGGCTGACCCAGTTGCCCTGCATCTCGTCGCAGCCGTACTGCTGCAGCCAAAGGAACTGGTCCTTCTTCTCGACCCCTTCGGCGATGACGTTCAGTTTCGTGCCGTGCGCGAGCTCCACGATGGCGCGCACGATGCCGGCGTCGGCGGCGCTGCTGGGCAGGTCCGTCACGAAGGAACGGTCGATCTTCAGGGCCGTGACCGGATAGCGCTTTAGGTAGTTGAGCGACGAGTATCCCGTCCCGAAGTCGTCGATGGCGATGCCGACCCCCATGCCCCGCAGCAGCCGGATGTTGCCGACGACGATCTCCGCGCTCTCCATCGCGATCGACTCGGTGATCTCGACCTCCAGGTGCTGGGGTTCCAGGTCCACCTCCGCCAGCGCCTGACCGACCATGTGGACGAGACTGTCTTCGCGAAACTGCCGGGCGGAGAAGTTGACCGCCAGGCGCAGTTCGGGCAGCCCCGCCCGGTGCCAGCGCTTGAGCTCGCGGCAGCCCGTGCGCAGGACCCACTCTCCCAGCGACACGATCAGCCCGGACTCCTCGGCCGCGCCGACGAAGTCCCCCGGCATGACGAGCCCCTGCTCCGGGTGCTCCCACCGCACGAGCGCTTCGAGGCCGACGATGCGCCCCGTGACGAGGCTGACGATCGGCTGGTAGTGGAGGGCGAACTCGTTCCGGTCGAGGGCCTGCCGCAGACCGCTCTGGAGCGCCAGCCTCTCGACGGCCCGGGAGGTCAGCTCCGGCGTGCAGAGCTGGAAGTTGTTCCGTCCGAGCTCCTTGGCGCGGTACATGGCGGCGTCGGCGTTGCGCAGGAGCGTTTCGGCGCTCTCCCCGTCCTCGGGGAAGCTCGCAATCCCGAGGCTCCCCGTGATCCGGAGAGTTTGCCCGCCGAGCTGAAAGGGGCGCGAGACGGTCTCGAGGAGCTTCTCCGCCACCGCGGTCATCTCCGGCGTCGGCCGGGCGTCGGGCATCAGGATCACGAACTCGTCCCCTCCGACCCGCGCGAGCGTGTCCACCTGCCGCAAGCGGCGCTTCAATCTCAGGGCGAGCGACTGCAGCAGCGCGTCGCCGGTCGAATGCCCGCGGGTGTCATTGACGAGCTTGAACCGGTCGAGGTCCAGGTACACGATGGCCAGGCGCCGGCTGTGGCGGCGCGCCTGCGCGAGGGCGAGCTCCAGGCGCTCCAGGAGCAGCACCCGGTTCGGGAGCTTGGTCAGGGGATCGTGATAGACCCGCTCGGCGATCCGCGCCTCGCTGCGCTTGCGGTCGGTGACGTCGGCGACCGTGCCCACGAGCGCGGGTCGCCCCTCCACTTCGGCGGCCGAGCCGGAAAGCTCGACCTCGATCGCGTCACCGTCCTTCCGGAAGGCGCGAAAGCTGTGCCGCAGCGTCCGCAGC
>JBOGJK010000425.1:0-2071 GCA_050745345.1 Thermoanaerobaculia bacterium | reverse complement strand
GTGGACGGCTGTCGATACGGCCGCGACCGAGGCCAGGGCCCGGGAGTTTCTCCAGGGGCGCTTCGAAGCCTGCTATCCGTTCCACCCCGCGACGCTTTCGGTGTTCCAGCGCAAGTGGCAGGCCCTGCCACAGTACCAGCAGACGCGGGGCCCGTTGGCGATGCTGGCCCAGTGGATCTCGCTCGCCGCGCAGGAGGGTTACCGTAAGGCCCGCACGGAGCCGCTTATCACGCTCGGCTCGGCGCCGCTCGCCGAACCCGGCTTCAGAAGCGTGGTTCTCGGCCAGCTTGGCGAGGCGCGCCTCGTTGCGGCCATCGACGCGGACGTCGCCGGCGAGCAGGCGCACGCCAGGGCTCTGGACGCCGATACGAAAGGGCCGCTCCGAGACATCCACCGGCGCGTCGGTACTGCGATTCTTTTTGAGTCGTCGGGTGGGCAGACCGACAAGGTCGCGCACCTCCCCGAGCTGCGCTTCGCTCTCGGGGAGCCCGAAGTGGACACGACGTCGATTGACAATGCTGCCTTCACGCTCGAAGACCGGTGCTACTTCGTTCGCAAGGTAGGCTCGGACGGATATCGGATCGGCTACCAGCCGACGATGAAGAAGGTCGTGAGTGACCGGCGCGCGTCGCTTGACGACGAGGCGGAGATCAAGCCCACGCTGCGGAAGCTCGTCGAGGAAGAGTTCCGGCGGGGGGCGAGCGTCCCGGTTGTGCCGTTCCCAGGTGACGGGGCGGAGATCCCGGATACACCCCGGCTCACGCTTGTGGTGGCCGATCCCGAGGCGGAATGGTCGGGTGGCGGTTCCCTGCGCGCGCAGATCGCCGAGTGGACCCGCCAGCGCGGGAAGTCACCGCGTCTCTACCCGGGAGCGCTCGTCTGGTGTCTCAAGAAGCCCGGACGGGATTTGCGCGAGAAGATCGAGGTGTGGCTCGCGTGGAAACGGGTGGCGAAGGAGGTCGCCGAAGGTACCCGCGGCGGCGAATTCGACAAGAGCGATCGCGCGGAGCTGCAGTCCAAGGTCAAGGATTCTGAGGAGGCCGCTAAGGATGGGGTGTGGGGCGACTACCGCTTCGCAGTCGTTGCGGACGGTCACGAGGCAGACGGCCTCAAGGTGATCGACCTCGGCGCGGGGCACTCTTCGAGCGGCGAGACCCTGTGTGGCCGAGTCATCGCCGCCCTCAAATCCGAGGCACTCCTCAACGAGTCTGTCGGCGCCGGCTACATCGAGCGAAATTGGCCGCCGGCACTCAGGGAGTCCGGGGCCTGGCCGCTCGCGAGCCTGAGGCAGAGCTTCCTCGATGGCTCACTCACGCGTCTCGTCGACCCCGACGCGATCCTGAAGAACAAGATCGTCGAGTTTGTTGGGCGGGGCGACTTTGGTCTGGCCTCGGGCCTAAAGACCGACCGGAGCTGCGATCGACTGTGGCTCCAGGAGCTCGTGGCCCCGGACGAGGTGGCCTTTGACACTGGCGTGTTCCTGCTGAGGAAGGCCACCGCGGAATCACTCAAGAGCGGAGTGCCTGTGAAACCCGCCCCAGTTCCAGAGCCAGAGCCAGAACCAGCGCCCCCGATCATCACGACGCTAGGACCCAGCCCCGAACCCGTGCCCGGCACCGCGACCAAGACACTGCGTCTCGTAGGCATCATTCCCCTCGAGATCTGGAACCGCCTCGGTACGAAGATCCTTCCGAAGCTGCGATCGGGCTCCGAACTAAAGATCGGACTGGAGTTCTCCGTGAGGGTCAAAGCCGACGCCGCAGGAGGTCTTGCGGCGGAGCTTCGGCAGATTTTGCAAGAACTCGGGCTCGCGGAGGACGTGCGGGTCGAGTAGAGCGCGACCGGCATCCCAGCCGTCCGCTTCTACGAGCCCCTACCACGTCGGATGAGGAACACCTATAGATGATGCTCTACGAGTACCGGATCCGAGATGAGTTCGACCGTGTGCGGCGATTGGCGACACGGATAAGGGAGAAGTTCGAGAGAGGGGTGGGCGCCCCTGAACTTCTGGAGGACCGAGACCTCCTCGAACACGCGTGCGAACGCTTGCTGAAGGCTCTCCCGACTGATG
>JBOGJK010000424.1:0-3626 GCA_050745345.1 Thermoanaerobaculia bacterium | reverse complement strand
GACGTGCAGTTGCCGGTCACGGACAACCCCGACAAGAAGCCGGAAAACTCGAGCCAGAAGCTGATTTCGGTCCGGTGGGCGACCCCCCCCCAGCTGTACCTGGAGACGCGGCCCCTCTCGAAGCAGGACTTTCAGCGTGAGCTCGATGAGCTCTACCAGCGGGCCCCCTCCTCGGAGCTCATCATCAAGGCCGACCAGCGCCTCAAGTACGGAGAGGTCAAGGAAGTCATGAAGATGTCGAAGGACGCGGGGTTCCAGAACGTCGGTCTGATCACGGACAAGAAGGTCGTCGCCCCCGCGGTGAAGTAAGAGTCACAGAGGAGTCGATTCCATGGGCATGGCCGCGGGCGGCATCGGCGACTACAAGAGCGACATCAACATCACGCCCCTGGTGGACGTCGTGCTCGTCCTCCTGATCATCTTCATGGTCATCACGCCCCTGCTGCAGATGGGGTACGAGGTCAAGGTTCCCCCGAAGGCGCAGGTGGACAACCCGGCCATCAACCCGGACCAGCTGATCGTGTCGCTCACACCGCAGAACCGGATCTTCCTGAACAAGCAGGAGCTGACGGCGCCCCAGCTGGTCACGCAGCTCTCCACGATCTTGAAGAACCGGCGCGACAAGACCGTGTTTTTCTCCGGAGACGACAGCGCCACTTATGGAGACGTCGCGCGGGTCATGGACCTCTGCCGCAACGCCGGCGCGACGAACCTCGGAATCGTCTTGGAGACCGTCCCGATCCAGTAGAGTCGGCAGTCCCGACAATCAACGGTCCGGGCGCCGGGAGCCGACGACTTCCGACGACCGGCTGTCGACTCCCCTCTTTGATATTCTCGCCGCCCGCGCTCGGCGCGGGCAGAAACCCTAAAAAACAGGAGTTCGTCGATGTCTCATGATCTGGCCCTGCCCCTGATCCTCGTGTTCTCGGTCGGCTCCCTGTTCGTCGCGGGATACTTCATGTCCTGGGTCCTGAAGCGGGACACCGGGACCCCGGCGATGCGGGACATCTCCAACGCCATCAAGGAGGGGGCGGAGGCCTTCCTCCGGCGGCAGAACCGGACGATCGGGCTTCTCGCGCTGCTGCTGGCGGCGGTCATCTTCCTCCTCTACGGTTTCGTCCGCAGCCACCACGACTTCGATCCGGTGCCGACCGCCCTGCGCCTGGCCTTCTGGACGACCCTCTCCTTTGTCCTCGGCGCGGCCTGCTCGGTCTTCGCGGGCTACATCGGCATGTGGATCTCCATCCGTTCCAACATCCGGACGGCTTCGGCCGCGCGCACGTCGCTGAACGACGCGCTGCGCATCGCCCTGCGGGGGGGCGCCGTCTCGGGTCTCTTCGTCGTCGCCATGTCCCTCTTCGGCGTCGGCGGCCTCTACTGGCTGGTCAGCCGCTTCACGGAGGTGCCGCCCGTGCAGATCCCCTTGCTCATCGTCGGCTACGGCTTCGGAGCTTCCTTCGTGGCGCTCTTCGCCCAGCTGGGAGGCGGCATCTACACCAAGGCGGCCGACGTCGGGGCCGACCTGGTCGGCAAGATCGAGGCGGGCATCCCGGAGGACGACCCGCGCAACCCCGCGGTCATCGCGGACCTGGTGGGAGACAACGTGGGCGACTGCGCGGGGCGCGGCGCCGACCTTTTCGAGTCCACGGCCGCGGAGAACATCGGCGCGATGATCCTGGGGGCGACCCTGGCCGCCTCGGTGGGCCAGCAGAACATGGCCTTCTCCGCGGGCATCGTGGGCGTCATGCTCTTTCCGCTGGTCGCCCGCGCCTTCGGGCTGCTCGCCTCGATCGTAGGCATCTTGCTGGTCTCGACGCGCGAGGACCAGGACCCGATGAAGGCCTTGAACCGCGGCTACTACGTCGCGGCGGCTCTGGCGATCGCCGGGTTCTTCGTGGCCACCCGGTGGCTGCTCGCCAATCCCGCCCGTCCGGACGCCTGGTGGATCTACTTCCTGTGCGGCATGATCGGCGTGCTGACCTCGATCGCCTTCGTCTTCATCACGCAGTACTACACGGACTACCGGTACCGCCCCGTGCGGGAGATCGCCGAGGCTTCCCAGACCGGGCCGGCCACCAACGTGATCGCCGGGATCGCGGTCGGCTTCGAGTGCACGCTGCTGCCCGTCGTCGCCATCTCGATCGCGATCCTGGCCTCCTACAAGCTGGGGGCGGCGGCGTTGCCGGGGGGCGGGCTCTTCGGCACCGCGGTCGCGACCATGGGCATGCTCGGCACCGCCGCCTACATCCTCGCGATGGACACTTTCGGCCCCATCACGGACAACGCCGGAGGGATCGTCGAGATGTCGCGGCAGCCCGAGGAGATCCGCAAGAAGACGGACCGGCTCGACGCGGTCGGCAACACGACCAAGGCGTTGACCAAGGGGTACGCCATCGGCTCGGCGGCGCTGGCGGCGTTCCTGCTCTTCTCGGCGTATCTGGACGAGCTGAAGAACTACGGGGCGCCGCTCGAATCGGTCAACCTGGCCAAGCCCGAGGTCTTCGTAGGGGGTCTCCTCGGCGCGATGCTCGTGTTCTTCTTCTCCGGTCTCGCGATCAAGGCGGTCGGAAAAGCCGCCTACGTCGTCATCCAAGACGTCCGGGCACAGTTCAAAGAGCACCCGGGCATCATGCAGGGGAAAGACAAGCCCGACTACGGCCGCACGGTGGATATCGTAACGCGGGCGGCGCTGCGGCAGATGATCGCTCCGGGCCTGGTCGCGGTGGGGACCCCGATCGCGGTCGGTCTCGTCTTCCGGACCTTCGGCGTGGGAGCGGAGGCGGTGGCGGCCCTCCTGATGGTGGGCACGATCGCGGGCATCGTCCTCGCGACGTTCTTGAACAACGGAGGGGGCGCCTGGGACAATGCCAAGAAGTACATCGAGACGGGAGCCTTCGGCGGAAAGGGCTCGGCCACGCACAAGGCGGCGGTCGTCGGCGACACCGTCGGCGACCCCTTCAAGGACACGGCGGGCCCCTCTCTGCACGTCCTGATCAAGCTGCTGGCGACGATCACGCTGGTGCTGGCGCCGCTGTTCATCTGAGGAAGGCTCGGGATCGCCTCGGTCCGCGGTCCGTGATCCGTGATCCGTCGTCCGGCGATCGTTTTCATCGCGGGACGGGGCGCGCCCTGTTGAGGAAGATCTCCGTCGTGTCCTGAAACTGGACGCCGGCCGGAGGCTCGAGCTTGCCGGAGGGGACCGGACCCCCGATCCGGATGTCCCGGTTGCGGTATTCGACCCGGTCGACCGCCACAGGCTCGCCGCTGTAGGGAAGAAACAGCCTGCGCTCCAGGATCGCTTTGACGGGGAAGTCCCCGAGATCGCGCGCGAGCCAGTAGGTCCCCTTCCCTTCGTCCCGGCTCTCGACCTCGAAGATCTCGCACGGGTGTCCGTCCACGATGTCCTCGCCCGTCTTCCGGCCCCGCGAGCGAATCTCTCCGACCCGACGGACGAACGTGTGCAGGGGCCTCCCTCGGGCGGCCAGAGCCGGGGCCAGCCTGACCCCGTGCTTCTGGCCCTCGACCCAGATGTAGACCTCGGCGCCCGTCTGGAGCACGTTGGTCGCTTTCGCCTCCTGCCCGCGCTCTTCGAGCCGCATGCGGCCGCCAAGCAACCACACCTCCGC
>JBOGJK010000423.1:0-3121 GCA_050745345.1 Thermoanaerobaculia bacterium | reverse complement strand
GAAGTCGGAAGGCTCATCGGCGGCCGCCCTGAAGAGGTCTTCTTCACCTCGGGCGGGACTGAGGCCAACGCGCTCGCCATCTTCGGGGCGGTGTCCGGCAGGCGCGGCCGGGTCGTGACGTCCGGCGCGGAGCACCCTTCGGTGCGGGAGCCGGTCGCGCGGCTCGCCCGGCGGGAGGAGATCGAAGCGGTCGAGGTCCCTCCGGAGCCCTCGGGCCGCCTCGACCCCGACCGCGTCCGGGAGGCCGTCGTGCCCGGGACGCTTCTCGTCTCGATCATGGCGGCCAACAACGAGTACGGTGGGATCTATCCGGTCTCAGAGATCGCAGCCGAGGCTCGGAGCCGCGGCTCTCTCTTCCATACCGACGCGGCGCAGGCCGCCGGGCGCATTCCCGTGGACCTCGAGCGATGGCCGGTGGATCTGCTCACTCTGTCCGCGCACAAGCTCCATGGGCCCAAGGGGGTCGGGGCGCTCTGGGCGCACCGGGGAGTCCGGCTCGAGCCGCACACTCCCGGCGGCGGCCAGGAGAAAAAGCTGCGAGCCGGTACGGAGAACACGATCGGGATCGTCGGCTTCGGCGTGGCCGCGCGACTGGCGCGTGAGCGGGTCGCCCGGGAGGCCGAGGGGATCGCCCGGCTGCGCGACCGGCTCGAGCGCGGAATCCTGGCGGCGATCTCCGGCACGCGCGCCGCGGGAGCGGACGGGCCGCGCCTTCCCAACACGACGGCCATCCTCTTCGAGGGGCTCTCGGGTGAAGCCCTCCTGATGCGGCTCGACCTCGAAGGGGTCGCCGTCTCCGTGGGCAGCGCGTGCTCGAGCGGGACCCTTGCGCCCTCGCCCGCGATCCTCGCGCTCGGCTTCACGCCGGCCGAGGCGAAAGGGGCGGTGCGGTTCTCGCTCTCGCGTCTGACGACGGACGAGGAGATCGGGCGAGTCCTGGATCTCCTGCCGTGCGTCGTGTCGGAGGCCCGGGCGGCGCGGCGGCCTCTGCCGTTGCCGAGTCCGGTTCCGGCATAGGCGAAGGGAAGCGCCGTGATCATCGTCGAGTGCGACCGCTGCTGGACGCGGTACCGCTACGACGAAGCCCGCTTCGAAGGCCGCGCCTCGAAGAAGCTCTCCTGCGCGAAGTGCCACGCGGTCTTCGAGATCTACAACACGCACGCCTACGAGACGCAGCCGCCGATCCTGGAGGCGGCGCTCCCGGGCGTGGAAGATGACGTCGCTCCGGGCCGGCTGGACGAGAGCCCGGCCGCGAGGCGCTCCGATCGTCCGAAGGGGCGCGGAGAGTTCCCGAGGGAGCTCAAGCTTCCCGCGAACCGGAAGCTCTCACTGGCGATCACGGGAGGGCCAGAGGCGGGACGGGTCTTCCCGATCGAAAAGGCTCGCGTCGTCATCGGCGGGGCGGGCGCGGACGTGGCGCTCGAAGGCGGTGAGATCTCCCGCGAGCACGCGGCGATCGAGATCTGCGGAGAGCACGCGTTTCTAGTCGATCTGGGCTCCACCACGGGCACTTTCATCGGCGCGCGCAGAGTCCCCTACTCGCCGATCGAGAATCATGGCGAGTTCACGGTCGGCGGCTCGACGCTCATGCTCATCGTGGCCGAGAGTGAGTAGGCTCACGTAAGATCGCGCGGATGCGCGTCGCCGTCGCCATGTCGGGAGGGGTGGACTCCTCCGTCGCCGCCCTTCTTCTCAAGGAGCAGGGGCACGAGGTGGTCGGCCTCTCGATGCAGCTGTGGGACCACTCGGGAGACTCCGGGCGGACCGGGCGTTGCTGCACCTCCGAGGACCTCTCGGACGCGCGGCGCGTGGCCTGGGCGCTCGAGATCCCGCACTACGTCGTCAACCTCGAGGAGGAGTTCCGCGAGGAGGTCGTCCGTCCGTTCGTGGGTTCCTACCTCGGGGGAGAGACGCCCATCCCCTGCTCGGCGTGCAACGCGAAGGTCAAGTTCGCGACACTCTGGGAGCGCGCGCAGGCGCTCGGATGCGGGGCCGTCGCGACCGGGCACTACGCCCGGGGAGAGATCGACCCGGTCTCCGGCCGCAAGGTCCTGATGAAGGGGATCGACGCAACCAAGGACCAGTCCTACTTCCTCTACGACCTGGCGCCCGAGCAGCTCGCGGCCGCGCGATTTCCGGTCGGCGGCCTGACCAAGGGAGAGGTCCGGGCCCACGCGCGCCGCGCGAGCCTCCCGACGGCGGACAAGCAGGAGAGCCAGGAGATCTGTTTCGTGCCGGCGGGCGTCCGCGCGGGAGAGTTCGTGGCGGACGCGGCGCCCGGTCTCGGCTTCTCGCTGCCGGCGGCGTCCGGCTCGATCGAAAAACGTTGGGGAGAGCGGGTGGGCTCGCACGCCGGGCACTTCCGTTTCACGGTCGGGCAGCGCCGCGGCCTCGGCGTCTCCGGCTCCGATCGGCTGTACGTCCTTTCGATCGATCCCGCCGGCAACCGCATCGTCGTCGGAGGCGCAGGCGAGCTCGACTCCACGGAAGCCGAGGTCTGCGACTTGAGGTTCCCCTCGGGAGACCGGCCGCCCGGCGCCTTCCGCGCCGGGGTGCGGGTGCGCCACCGGGCGCCCGAAACCCCGGCCACCGTCTTCCCGCGCGAGGACGGGAGCGCCCGCGTCGTCTTCGACCGGCCGCAGCGCGCCGTCGCACCGGGTCAGTCCTGCGTTTTCTACCGGGGGGACGTCGTGATCGGGGGAGGCGTTCTGCGGAGGAAGCTCTCGCCTGTCAGTTCTCAGTTCTCAGCTCTCAGCTCTCGAGCTGACAGCTGACGGCGGACAGCCTTCTTGACAATTGCACGGCCCGGCACGACGCGGGCGAAGGCGCTCCTTTGCGGAGGGTTGCTTCTCGCGGTCTCGATCGTCGCCGGCGCGCAGAGCAGGCCGACTTCGGACTTGCGCGAGTTGCTCCTGACCGCGGGCAACCCGGTGCTCGCGGCGGCGGACGCAAGCTACGCGCGGCGGTCGGAAGGGAGGATCGGCGCGAAGGCGAGCCCGCGCGCCATCTCCGAAGCGATCTCCGGTTACGAGACCGCTTCGCAGGCGCGCGAGAGCGCAGAGGCGCGCTGGAAGCTCGCGCGGGCCCTCTTCTTCCGGGCGAAGTACACGGGGCTCGACCG
>JBOGJK010000422.1:0-2118 GCA_050745345.1 Thermoanaerobaculia bacterium | reverse complement strand
TTCCCAAGGCCGGCTTGACCCTCATTTACGGGGGTTTCCATCATTGAACGAAGATTTGTCTCTGATTAAGCGCACGTACATCAAGGAATCTTTGAATGTTGAGTTTCGCGCTGAGTTTTTCAACCTGTTCAACCGCGTGACCACCCGTGCGGCTTCACCAACTCCGAAACCGCTTCTCCAAGGCGCTCCGAGTCGTCTGCACCCGCCCCGACTCGATGTTTTCTCCCGCAGGGTCCAGCGTGTAGCAGTAGCTGTAGCGGTCGCCCAAATCCAAACCTATTGTCATCTTCGATGGGATTGCAGAACCGAATTTGTTATTCTTTGTCATGGCCAATCTCCTTATTCATTGGGCTTTCAAGCCCGTGAGTTTTTGCTGGAGACCTTATCGGTACTCCGCGAGATTGGCCTTCTCATACCATCTACCGCTGCAAAGATAAATTTAGTGAACTGAACGGAGGTATCGATCACAAGCCTGGCGACTGAGTTCCAAAAGCCGTGGTTTCTTGAACCGACTGAAGGCAGAACATGAGATATGGAGCTGGAGTGGCGCTGACGGCGTTGATGGTTTTCGCAGATAGGTATTCGGCAGGGGAGGCCCACCAGCGGTGGGGCGACCAATGAGCAGACAGAGACTGCTGACGCTGGCCGTCCTGCTGGTCTGCGGCTGCGCGGATCCGGCCGCAGCGCCGGAGGGAAAGTTCCGGATCGCGACTTTTTCCGCGGACCTCACGCCGCCGATCGGCCACGCCCTGTGCGGGGGCATGGTGGCGCCGGCCGCCCGGATCTCGGATCCGCTCTTCGGGCGAGGGATCCTCCTATGGGGCGGCGACGAGCCGATCGTGATCGCGGCGCTCGACTGGACGGAGCTCCGGAATGACGCCTACGCGCGCTGGAGGAGCGAGCTGGCGAAGGCGGCAGGGACGTCGCCGCGCCGGGTGCTTCTCTCGTGCATCCATCAGCACGATGCTCCGTACGCCGACCTCGAGGCTCAGCGCCTGCTCGACACGCAGGGCTTGAAGGGATTCCACGTCGATCCCGACTTCCACGAGCGGTCCGTGCAGGCGGTCGCCGCCGCCGTGCGGGAGGCCGCGCGCGCTCCCCGGCGGATCACCCATCTGGGTCTGGGCCAGGCGGAGGTGGACCGCGTCGCCTGCAACCGGCGGGTGGAGATCGAAGGCCGCGTGTCCTTCAAGCGGTACAGCCGCACGGCCGATCCGGCGATCCGGAACGCGCCGGAGGGGCTGATCGATCCCTCGCTCAAGACGCTCAGCTTCTGGGACGGCGACCGTCCCGTCGCGGCTCTGTCGGCGTATGCGGTCCATCCGATGAGTTTCTACGGAGGAGGGGCGGTCTCGGCGGACTTCCCGGGACTCGCCCGCGCGCGCCGGCAGAAGGATCTGCCCGACGTGTTCCAGGTCTATCTGTCGGGATGCAGCGGCGATGTGACGGCGGCGAGATACAACGACGGCGACGACAGTTCGCGCCGGGCGCTGGCCGCCCGGCTTTGCGATGCCATGTCGCGCGCCTGGAAGCAGACGCGGCGCGCGCCGCTGGAAAGGATCCAGACGCGGATCTCGGAGCTCCGCTTCGATCTTCCCCCGGAGGGGCCGGCCTCGCACGGGGTCATGGAGCGGACGCTCGCGGCTCCCACGTCCTCGAACTCGCAGCGCCTCACTGCCGCGCTCGGCCTGAGCTGGGCGAGGCGGGTCGCCCGCGGACAGCCGATCGACGTGACCTCGCTCGACTTCGGGCCGGCGCAGTATCTGCTTCTTCCCGCGGAGGCCTTCGTCGAGTTCCAGCTCGCCGCCCAGCGGGCGAAGCCCGGAGGATTCGTGGTCGTCGCCGGCTACGGCGAGTGCGGGCCCGGGTACATTCCGACGGAATCGGCGCGCGCGGAGGGCTACGTCGAGGAGCACGGGTACTGCTGGGTGGCCGCCGGGGCGGAGGAGAAGCTCAAGCGCGCAATCGCCGAGGTCCTAAAGTGACACGCGCCTGCCCGTGCGGCCCGAGCGCAGGCCCGCGGAGAGGATCTCCTGGGCCGCCAGGCCGTCTCCGCTGTCCGACACGGCGGAACCTGCAGCCTCCTACGCAGGCAAGCCCGAAGAGGCGGTCCGGCTC
>JBOGJK010000421.1:0-1904 GCA_050745345.1 Thermoanaerobaculia bacterium | reverse complement strand
ACGGCGTCCAGAAGAATGAGGCATGTGCGTGTTGCCTTTCCCGGTCTCGGTCGGGGTCGGCGAAACACTTCTCTGCTCCGATTCACGTCACTGACAGAGCGTAGCTTCGACTCTCCTTTCGGAAGGGATCGTCCAGCGCTTTCTCCTCGAGAGTGAGCGCTGCGCTTCGACGAACTCGGCTGCATTTCGTTCGAGCGGTTTCCGTGGCGCCCGGGCCGGGAGAGTTGAACCGGTTCCCGACGAAGACCCCGCCGGATCCGCCGATCGAGACGCGAGAGACGGACCGCTTCACCAGGCGAGCAGATGGATCCGGTAGTTCACCGCCATGTGCACGCGCGTCATGACTTCCTCCACGGTCCCCGGGCCGGCCGACATCCGGACGAGGTGGACGTGGACGCCGTCGCTGGCCCCGGACATGTCGGCGGTGCCGATCGGCGAGCCCTGCGTCACGTAGTCGCCGACGTCGACAGACGGATCCACATGGGCATAGATGGTGAGGTTGCCCACGCCGTCCTTCACGATGACCAGGTTCGGCTCTCCGTCTCCCTCGTTCTTGCCGCTCTGCACACCCGTGACCGTGCAGTTCTCGATCGCGTACACCGTGTCGGGAGCGTCGTCGCGGTGAGTGATGTCCTTGGCCTTGTGCCGCGCGCTGTAGTCCTGGCTGATGTGTCCCCCGCCGATCTTGAAGGGGGGATGCGGGTAGGTGTGCATCAGATCCTCCTCGAGCCGCCTGGTTCGCCCGCGGGCCGGCCTGCCGGCGAATTCTAGCGAAGGACCGTTGCCGCTGATCGGCGGCGGCGCAAGAGGCGGGCGTCCGCGAGGATCTTCCCGATCACGTCGAGCGGCAGCTCCTCCACCTTCTGGAACCGAATGCAACTCTTGCCGCGGTCGAGCTTCGACGCCATCCACCTCGCCTCCGCCATGACCCTTCGCAGCGCTCTGGAGGAGCAAGGGACCTTCGTGGCAGCCGGCGCCCGGTTGCTCCAGGCGGCGGAAGGAGAAGGCCTCCAGACACTCAACCCCGAAGGCCGACATCCAGGCGGGGCCCGCTCCGGGGTAGGGAAACGGGCTTCCCGTAAGGCGGTGAAGCTCCTCGCCGTCGCCGAGGTCGGTCATCTGACCTTGCTCGAGCTCCGGCGGCGGCCGAAAACGTCCTGAACTTCACCCGCCTTCGCCGAGGAAGCCTCTCAGCCGCGCGTGCCCCTCGCGGCTGACGGGGATGCGGGTGCCGTCGGAGAGGATCGCCAGGTGGCTCTCTTCTAACGCTGACTGTGGATGCTGGTCCGCCCGGGCACCGACGGGGGCGGGCTGAGCCGGAAGGCGCCCGGCCCGCCGGGAGAGCCGCGCGGCACGGCGCACGAACGCGAGGCTTTCCCGCGGCGGCCTGGACGGCCGCGAGTCAAGTAGCTACAATAGCCACATAGGAGGCGTCCCGGGTGGCTACCGTCGGAATCCGCGATCTCAAGAACCGCCTTACGCAATACCTGCGCCGCACGAAACTCGGCGAAGAGATCGTCATCACGGAGCGAGGGCATCCCATCGCCGTGATCCAGCCGATCCGAGGGGTCCGCCGGGCAGGCTCCCTCGAAACGCGCCTGGCCGCGGCTGCTGCCCGCGGCTTGATCACGCTGCCGGCAGGCAAGCCGTCGCGGAGGGTACGCCGCGTCAGGGTCCGGGGCGCTCCTCTCTCCCGAACGATCCTCGAGGACCGCCGATGAACTATCTGGACACGAGCGCGCTGGTGAAACGGTTCGTGACGGAGAAAGGATCGGACCTCGTCAGCGCCATGATCGGCTCCGGAGAACCGATCGGGACGGCGAAGATCGCCTATGCCGAGATCTTCTCGGGTCTGGCGAGAAGGCGCCGCGCGTCGGAGCTGTCAGGCCTCGCCTATGCCTCCG
>JBOGJK010000420.1:0-9535 GCA_050745345.1 Thermoanaerobaculia bacterium | reverse complement strand
GGCGGACGCGGCGCCCGTGCCGGCGATTCCCCGCCGAGCGGGCTCGGGGCCGGCACCTCTCTCCTTCGCCCAGCAGCGCCTCTGGTTCCTCGACCAGCTCGACCCGGGCAGGGCCTACTACAACCTGCCGCTCGCGCTGCGCCTTTCCGGAGAGCTCGACGTCTCGGCGCTCACGCGCGCGCTCGACGCGATCGTGGCGCGCCACGAGGTGCTGCAGACGACTTTCTCGACGAAAGAGGGGGAGCCGCTCCAGGTCATCGGGCCGGCCCGGAGCGTGTCCGTCGAGCGGCGGGAAGTCTCGGGAGCTTCCCGGGCCGACTGCGAGAAGGCGCTTTCTCGGATGCTCGAAGAGGAGCTCGGCCGGCCTTTCGACCTGTCGCGCGACTCGATGCTGCGGGCCACCCTCGTGCGCGAGGAGGGGCGCTCGCACGTCCTGCTCCTGATGATGCACCACATCGCCTCCGACGGGTGGTCGGTGGGCGTGCTCCTCGAGGAGCTCGCCGCCTTTTATGCGGCGTATCACTCGGGCTCGGAGCCCACCGTGCCCGCCCTCCCGATCCAGTACGCGGACTACGCCGTGTGGCAGCGGGAGTGGCTCAAGGGCGGCGTCGAGACCGCGCAGCTCGAGTACTGGAGCAAGCGCCTCGAGGGAGAGCTGCCGTTGCTCGCTCTCCCGACCGACCGGCCCCGGCCCGCCCAGCAAACCTACTCGGGAGCGCAGGAGCGCCGCCTCTACTCCCGCGCTCTGGCGGAGAAGCTCGAGGCGCTCTCCCGCCGGGAGGGCGCGACCCTCTTCATGACGCTCCTGGCGGCCTTTCAGGCGCTGCTCTCGCGCCTGAGCGGCCAGGAGGACGTGCTCGTCGGGACTCCGATCGCGGGGCGCAATCGCGTCGAGACGGAGAACCTGATCGGCTTTTTCGTCAACACGCTGGTCCTCCGCGGTGACCTGTCGGGCAATCCGACCTTCCGCCAGATGCTGGCCCGGACCCGGGAGCGTTCGCTCGAAGGGTACGCCCACCAGGACCTTCCGTTCGAGAAGCTCGTCGAGGCGCTCCACCCGGCGCGCGACCTCGCCCACTCGCCTCTCTTCCAGGTGATGTTCGCCTTCGAGAACTACCCCGTCTCCCTTCCGGAAATGCCCGGCCTTGCCCTGGAAAACGTCGAGATCGACACGCTCGTCTCCAACTTCGACCTGACACTGGACGTCGCCCTGCAGGAGAACGGGCTGTGGGCCTCCTTCGAGTACAACACCGACCTCTTCGACCGGCAGACTGTCCGGCGGTGGCTCGAGAGCTTCGAGGTGCTGCTGGAAGCCCTCGCGGCCGAGCCGAACCGGCGGCTCTGGGAGCTGCCGCTGCTGACTGCGGCCGAGCGCGAGCGGCTTCTGGTCACCTGGAACGCCACCGCGGCGCCGTTCCCGGCCGACCGATGCCTCCACGAGCTCTTCGAGGCTCGCGCGGCGCAAGATTCGAACGCGCCCGCGGCGGAGGACGAACGCGGGGTCGTCACCTATGCCGGGCTCGACCGGCGGGCGAACCGGCTCGCGCGCAGGCTGCGGGAGCTGGGTGTCGGGCCGGACGTGCCGGTCGGGATCTGCCTGGAGCGCTCTCGGGAGCTGGCGGCGGGGCTGCTCGGAGTCCTCAAGGCCGGGGGCGCGTATGTGCCGCTCGACCCGACGTACCCGGCGGCGCGCCTGCGCTTCTTCCTGGAGGACTCCGGGGCGCCGGTTCTTCTGACCGAAAGGCGGCTCGCGCCGCTCGTAGGGGAGGGAGCCTGGAAGACGGTGTACCTCGATCCGGAGCCGGAAGAAGAGGGCGAGACGGCGCGCCCCGAGAGCGGGGTCGTGCCCGAAAACCTGGCCTACATCCTCTACACCTCCGGCTCGACGGGCCGCCCCAAGGGCGTCATGGTCCCGCACCGCGCCCTGGTCAATCACGCGGCCGCGATCGCGCGCCGCTTCGGCCTGGCCCCCTCGGATCGGGTGCTGCAATTCGCGTCGCTCTCCTTCGACGTGGCCGCCGAAGAGATGTTTCCGACCTGGGCCGCCGGCGCCTCCGTCCTCTTCCGCCCCGGGGAGGCGATCGGCGTGCCGGAGCTCGAGAGGCTGATCGAGAGCCGTCGCCCGACGGTCGTCAACCTCCCGGCCGGTTTCTGGCACGAGTGGGTCTCCGATCTGGCGAAGACCGGCCGGAAGCTCTTCCCCTCTCTGCGGCTGGTCGTGGCCGGCAGCGAGCGCGTCCTGCCCGAGCGGCTGGACTGGTGGCGCCGAAACGTCGACCCGGCGGTGCGCTGGATGAACGGCTACGGCCCCACCGAGGCGGCGGTTACCGCGACGCTCTACGAGCCGGGCGCCGGGGACCTTCCGGAGACTTCCTCGGTGCCAATCGGCCGGCCGATCGCAAACGTCCGAACCTACGTCGTGGATCGCGCGGGAGGCCTGTGCCCAACCGGAGTCGAGGGAGAGCTATGGATCGGCGGCGAGGGCCTCGCCCGGGGCTACCGGGGGCACCCGGCGCTGACGGCGGAAAAGTTCGTCCCCGACCCGTTCGGATCCCCGGGCGCGCGGCTGTACCGGACGGGAGACCGCGTGCGGTACCTGCCCGATGGGAACCTCGAGTTTCTGGGCCGTGTGGACGAGCAGGTGAAGATCCGCGGGTTCCGGATCGAGCCCTCTGAGATCGAGGCGGCGTTGGGCGAGCACCCGGCGGTCAAGGAAGCGGCGGTGTTGGCGCGGGAGGAGGGAAGCGAGACGCGCCTGGCGGCCTACGTCGTCTACTCCGACTCCTCCGCCCCCGCGCCGGCCGAGCTGCGTGTGCATCTGAAGACCCGACTCCCGGCCTACATGGTGCCGTCGGCCTTCGTCGTCCTGGAGGCCCTGCCCCGCACGGGAAGCGGGAAGGTCGATCGCCGGCGGCTCCCGGAGCCGGGCCGTCTCGTACAGACCGAGGAGGGGTTCGTCGCTCCGCGGACGCCGCTCGAGGAGGCCGTGGCGTCGATCTGGCAGAACCTTCTGCATGTCGAGAGGGTCGGCGCCTGCGACAACTTCTTCGACCTGGGGGGACACTCCCTGCTCGCCACCCAGGTGATCTCGCGGCTGCGCGAGGCCTTCTGCCTGGAACTGCCGCTGCGGATTCTTTTCGAATCGCCGACCGTCGCGGAGCTGGCGCTCGCGATCGCTCAGGCACAGGCCGAGCAGACGGCGCCCGAGGAGTTGGCCAGGCTGCTCGAGGAGCTCGACAAGGAAGCGCCGGCGCCCCCGTCCCCGAACCGCAGAGTCTGACCTCTTCTCCATGAGCGATCTTGCCGCACGCATCGCCAGCCTGCCGCCGGAAAAGCGGGCGCTGCTCGAAGAGCGCCTTCTCACCGCAAGGGAGTCGCGCCCTCCCGCGCCGGCGATCCCACGCCGCGCGGGATCGGGTCCCACCCCGCTTTCCTTCGCGCAGCAGCGCCTCTGGTTCCTGGACCGGCTCGACCCGGGCAAGTCGCTCTACAACGTTCCCGAGGCGCTCGCACTGCGCGGCCCGCTCGACGCCGCCGCCCTCGAGAGGGCGCTTCGGCAGATCGTCCGCCGCCACGAGGTCCTCCGGACCTCTTTCGGCGGGGACAACGGCGAGCCGCTCGCTCGCGTCGAGGAGGTTTCGGTATCCCTGCCGGTGACGGATCTGACGGGACTTCCGGCGGGGAAGCGAGATGCCGAGGCCCGGAGGCTCGCGGCGGCGGAGGGCGACGCGCCGTTCGATCTGGCGAGGGCGCCCCTCTTCCGAGCCCGGCTGCTCCGGCTCGCTCCGGAGGAGCACTGGCTTCTCTTGACGATGCACCACATCGTCTCGGACGAATGGTCGATAGGCGTTCTGTTCGAGGAGCTGTCGGAGCTCTATGCCGCGCAGAAGTCGGGGCGGGAGCCGGCGCTGCCTTCGCTTCCCATCCAGTACGCCGACTACGCGGTCTGGCAGCGGGAGTGGCTCCGGGGAGGAGTGCTCGACGCGCAGCTCGCCTACTGGAAAGAGCGGCTGGCCGGAGGCCTCCCGGTGCTGGCGCTCCCGACCGACCGGCCGAGACCGGCCGTGCAGACCTTCCGCGGCGCCGAGCACCGCCGGCGGGTCGGCGGGCGCCTCTCGCGGGAGTTGGAGGCACTCTCTCGCCGGGAAGGCGCGACGCTCTTCATGACGCTTCTCGCGGCCTTTCAAGTGCTGCTCTCGCGATACAGCGGTCAGGAGGACGTCCTGGTCGGCACGCCGATCGCGGGGCGCAACCGCGCCGAGGCAGAGAACCTGATCGGGTTCTTCGTCAATACGCTGGTGCTGAGGGGCGATCTCTCGGGGGAGCCGACCTTTGTGCAGTTGCTCCGGCGGGTTCGCGAGACGGCCCTGGAGGCCTACGCCAACCAAGACCTTCCGTTCGAGAAGTTCGTCGAGGAGCTCCGGCCTGAGCGGAGCCTCTCGCACTCCCCGATCTTCCAGGTCATGTTCGAGCTCGACAACGCGCCGACTGCGGGGCTGCAGCTCCGCGGCCTCGCGGTCGAGCCGGTGGAGCTGCCGGACACGGACGCCAAGTTCGACCTGCGGCTCCTGGCGGTCGCGGAGCCGGAGGGTCTGCTGCTCGTTTTCGAGTTCGCGGCCGACCTCTTTGCGGAGGAGACCATCTCGCGGATGGCGGGGCACTTCGAGACTCTGCTCGAAGGGATCGTCTCGGATCCGCTCCGCCCGGTATCCCGCCTGCCGCTGTTGACCTCGGCCGAGACGCGGCGGCAGCTGGTCGAGTGGAACGACACGCGGGCCGACTACCCGCGAGAGAAGTGCCTGCACCGCCTCTTTGAAGAGCAGGCGGTCCGCTCGCCGGAGGAAGTCGCCGTGGAGTCCGAGGGCGGGCAGACAATGACCTACGGCGAGCTCGACGGACGGGCGAATCGGCTCGCCCGGTACCTGCGCGCCCTGGGAGTGGGTCCGGAGGTCCTGGTGGGCCTTTGCGTGCCGCGCTCGCCCGAGATGGTCGTGGGCCTGCTCGGGGTGTTGAAGGCCGGGGGCGCCTACGTCCCGCTCGACCCGACCTATCCCGCCGAGCGGCTGGCATTCATGCTCGAGGACACCGGGGTCCACGTCCTGCTGACGGTCGAGAGCGTGACAGACGGGCTGCCGCCGTTTGCCGGACGGGTCGTCCACCTGGATTCGGAATGGGATGCGATCGCGCGGCTCCCGGGTGAACCGGGAGACAGCGGCGCTACGCCGGACAACCTCGCCTACGTGATGTACACCTCCGGATCCACGGGAAAGCCTAAAGGCGTCATGATCCCGCACCGCGGGGTCGTCAACTACCTGACCTGGTGCGTGCGTGCCTACGGCATAGAGAGGGGACGCGGGGCTCCGGTTCAGTCTTCGCTCTCTTTCGACCTCACGGTCACGGGGCTCCTCGGGCCTCTGCTCTGCGGGCGCCGGGTGCGCCTTCTGCCGGAAGGCTTCGGCATCGATGCCCTGGGCAGCGTGTTGCGCGAGGAGGGCGGCTTTTCGCTGGTCAAGACCACGCCGGCGAGGCTCGACCTTCTGGCGCAGCAGATCTGGCCGGAACAAGCCGCCGGCTGCACCCGCGCCTTCGTGATCGGGGGCGAGGCGCTGCGCGAGGAGAGCCTCACCTTCTGGCGCGACTTCACGCCGGAGAGCGCTCTGTTCAACGAGTACGGCCCGACCGAGACGGTCGTGGGCTGTTGCGTGTACCGCGTGCCGCCCGAAGAGCCCCGGACCGGGCCCGTGCCGATCGGGCGACCCATCGCCAACACCCGGCTTTACGTCCTGGACCGGTGCCTCCAGCCCGTGCCGATCGGTGTGACGGGCGAGCTGTACGTCGGCGGAGACGGCGTCGGGCGCGGATACTGGAAGCGCCCGGAGCTGACCGCCGAGCGATTCCTGAAGGACCCCTTTTCCGCGGAGCCGGGCGTCCGCCTGTACCGGACGGGCGACCTCGCCCGCTACCGGGCCGACGGCAACATCGAGTTCCTAGGCCGCTCGGACGACCAGGTCAAGATCCGGGGTTTCAGGGTGGAGCTGGGCGAGGTCGAAGCCGTGATCCGCGAGGTCCCGGCGGTCCAGGATGTTGCCGTGGCGCTGCGGGAGGATGCCCCGGGCGACCGGCGTCTCGTGGCGTACGTCATTCCAGAACCGGATCTGTCCTGGAGCCCGGAAACGACCCGCCTCCGCCTGCAGGAACGCCTCCCGGAGTACATGGTCCCGTCGGTCTTCGTCCGGCTGGAGTCCCTACCCGTGACGCGCAATGGAAAGCTCGACCGAAGGGCTCTGCCCCCACCGGACTGGAAGCACCGTCAGCTCGAGAGGGAATACGAGGCGCCTCAGGACGCCCTGGAGCTGCACCTGACCAAGATCTGGGAAGCGGTTCTGCAGACGGCGCCCATCGGCCTCGACGACGACTTCTTCGACCTGGGAGGCCACTCGCTGCTGGCGGTGCGCCTCTTCGCCCAGATCGAGAGGGCGACGGGGCGCAAGCTGCCGCTCGCCACGCTCTTTCAGGCGCCCACGGTGGGCCAGATCGCCGAGGTGCTCCGCGAGCGCGGCTGGTCTTCCCCCTGGTCCTCGCTCGTGCCGATCCAGGCGCGCGGCTCGAGACCCCCGTTCTACTGTGTCCATGCCGCGGGAGGAGGGGTTCTGCCCTACCGCGCGCTCTCGCGCCGGCTCGGGCCCGACCAGCCCTTTTACGGGTTGCAGGCGCGCGCCCTGGTGGAAGGAATCAAGGCCCCGACGCGGGTCGAGGAGATGGCGGAGGAGTATCTCGCCGAGATACAGAGTCTCCAGCCGGAGGGGCCTTACTACATTGGAGGGCACTCGGCCGGGGGGACGGTGGCGTACGAGATCGCGTGCCGGCTTCTCGCGAGAGGAGAGAAGGTGGCCCTGTTGGCGCTTTTCGACACCTGGGCTCCCGGCCACGGCGAAGTGATCCCCGAGAAGCTCGTGCGCGTGATGCTGTCCGAGAGCTGGCGGCGGCTCGGGCGTTTCTTCAGCGGAATCCGGAAGGGAGCCCGGCTGAGGTACCTGCGCGAGAAGCTTGCGATCCGTGTGAAGGTGCTGCGGGGCCGCGCCTCGGACGTTCCGCCCGAGCTGCAGGAATTGCGAGAGTCGATCGAGCAGGCAGCCGAGGCGTACCATCCGGCGCAGGCGTACCCGGGCAAGATCGCCCTCTTTCGCGCTCGGCGTCAGCCGCCGGAGTACGCCCTCGACCGCACGCTCGGATGGGGCGCGTTCGCGGCGGGCGGTGTCGAGGTCCACAAGGTCCCGGGATTCCACGGCGAGGTCGTGGAAGAGCCGCAGGCGGCGATCCTGGCCGAAGGGCTGCGAGAGTGTCTGGACCGGGCCGTCCAGGCCGCCTCGCGGACCGCTTGACGGGCGCGAAACGACTCTCGGATCGGCCGCCCGAGCCGCAGAAGGCCGTGTCGGCCAGTAGGTGGCTCGCTCCTCCGGCGGAGCTCAGGTTGGACCCGTCGCAGGTGCACCTCTGGCTGTTGGATTCCCGGGATCTCGGCCCGGCCCGCGAGCGGCTCGGGCAGACGCTGGACGAAGAGGAGCGTTTGCGGGCGGGTCGCTACCGCTTTCCTCGAGATCGTGACCGATTCATCCTCTTCCGAGGCACGCTGCGGGCCCTCCTCGGCCGATACCTCGGGATTGCGGCGGAGGCGGTCCGGTTCGGCCAGAACAGGGAAGAAAAGCCCTTCGTGGTGCCCCGGACCGACGCGGAGGAGCGGCTCCAGTTCAACCTCTCTCACTCGGAAGATCTCGCGCTGCTCGCCGTCGCCGCCGGGCGCCGGGTGGGTGTCGACATCGAACGGGTTCGTTCGGACCGCGCCGCGCCGGAAGTCGCCCGCCGCTTCTTTTCCGAAGACGAAGCCGACGCCTTGCGGGAGATCCCGGAGTCGGCTCGGAGCGAGGCGTTCTTCTCCTGCTGGACGCGAAAGGAGGCATACATCAAGGCGCGCGGCGGGGGGTTATCGATCCCTCTGAAGAGCTTCACGGTCTCGCTCGCTCCGGGGAGCGTGCCGTCCCTCCTTCGATCCCACCTGGGCGAAGGGGAGGTTGCTCGCTGGTCGATCCTCGACCCCGGCCCGCCAGCCGGTTACGCCGCCGCTCTCGCCGTGGAGGGAAGAGGCTGGGTCTTGCGCCGCTGGCTCTGCTCCAAGGAGCTATTGCCCGGCGTTTGACGGTCCCTCCACGCGATCGACGATCTCGCGCGCGATGGCGAGCGAGGAGGTTGCGGCCGGGGAGGGAGCATTGACGACGTGCGTGACCTCGCCCTCCTGGCGGATCACGAAGTCGTCCACGAGGCTTCCGTCGCGCCGGACGGCCTGAGCGCGAATCCCGCAGGGCCCGGGTCTCAGGTCCTCCGAGCTCACCTCGGGAACGAACGTCTGCAGGCGCAGCAGGTAAGCGGCCTTGACGTAGTCGCGCCACATCTCCGCCACCCCGGTCCGCCAGTGCCGGCCGGCGAAGCGCCAGAAGCCGGGCCAGGTGAACGTGCTCCAGTTGTCGCGCCACCCGACCCGGAAGCGTCCGTAGCCCTCACGCGCCAGAGCGAGCACGGCGTTGGGCCCGGCCAGGACCTCACCGTCGATGCGCCGGGTGAAGTGGACGCCGAGAAAGGGGAACCTGGGGTCCGGCACGGGGTTGATCATCGAGCGGATCAGGTGCCTCGCCTCGGGACGCAGAAGGTAGTAGTCGCCACGGAAGGGGACGATCCGCAGCTCGTCGCGAACGCCGGCGCGCGCCGCGAGCCGGTCGGACTGGAGGCCGGCGCACGCCACGATCTTCGAAGCAGCGATCGGGCCGTTCGCCGTGCCGATGACCGGCCGGTTCGCTCGGACCTCGATCCGGGCAGCCTTCTCCGCCAGCAGGATCTTCCCACCCCGTTGCCGCACGTCGTCGGCCAGGGCAGCCGCCACCTCCCGGTAGTCGACGACGCCGGCCGACGGAACCCAGATCGCCTCGAGTCCCTGCGCATGAGGCTCGTGCTCCCGGATGCCCTGCGGTCCGATCCGCTCGATTCCTTCCACGCCGTTGGCCTGCCCCCTCGCAAAGATCTCGGCGAGCGGTAGCAGGTCCCGCCCTTCAACGGCGACGACCAGCTTCCCGTCGATCCGATAGGGAATGCCCTTCTCGTCGCAGAACGCGAGAAGGCGGCGGCGTCCCTCCCGACAGAGCTTCGCCTTGAGCGAGCCGGGCTTGTAGTAGACCCCGGAATGGATGACGCTGCTGTTGTGCCCGCTCTGGTGCCGTGCAAGGGCCGACTCCTTCTCGAGAAGAGCGAGCTTCAGGCCCGGGCGCCGGCGGAGGATCTCCCGCGCCACGGCGAGCCCGACGATCCCGCCGCCGACCACGGCGCGGTCAAAGGCTGGCTCGGGCAGGGCGCGTTTCCGGTCAGTTGCCGATCTTCGTCACGTTGTCGAAGACCGCCGAGCAGGTGGTCGTGTTGTTGTGGGCCATGACGGCCAGCCCCACATAGACGTTGTTCGCCATGCTGATCGTCGCCGCGCCCACCTGAATCC
>JBOGJK010000419.1:0-3483 GCA_050745345.1 Thermoanaerobaculia bacterium | reverse complement strand
ACTTCGACGCGCTCGGTGTCGAGGGGCGGATCGACTGGCTGCTGCTCGACAACCGGCTGGGTCACGACCTGCTGCTGCTCGAGCGCGACGGAAAGCGGCTCTCCGAGACCGCGCCGCTGCTCCCCTTCGCGGGGACGATCCTCGCGCTCCACGACGCGCGGCGGCGCCTCGAGCCGGTGGACCCGAAGGGGACGGCAGAGACGCTGGCGGCCCTGGCCGAGGAGATCGAAAGGACTCGAAAGGCCCTGGAGGCGGGGCTGCCTCCCGAGCCCGGCAAGGCCGCCCCCGCGGCCAAGGGTGTCGAGGCTCTCCGCCCGACGAAGATCGTCGCCTTCCGCTCCGCCGCGATGGCGAAGGAAATCCGAGAGAACTTCTCGAAGTGGTACCGGTTCTACGACGGGTACGACCCGCTCTTCACCTGGTGGTGCGAGGCGCCTTACAAGAAGGGGGACGCCGCGCTCGAGCAGTACATCCGGTTCCTGCGCGAGAAGGTCGTGGGCTGGAAGGAAGGCGAGGACGAGCCGATCGTGGGGGACCCGATCGGGCGGGAGGCGATCGTGCGGGATCTCGAGGACGAATACCTCCCGTACACCCCCGAGGAGCTCGTCGCGGTCGCCGAGCGGGAGTTCGCCTGGTGCGAGAACGAAATGAAGAAGGCCTCGCGCGAGATGGGCTTCGGCGACGACTGGAAGAAGGCGCTAGAGAAGGTCAAGACAGAGCACGTCGAGCCGGGCCGGCAGGCCGAGCTGATCCGAGACCTCGCGCGGGAAGCGGTCGTGTTCGTCGAGGCGCACGACCTCGTCACGGTGCCGCCCCTATCCGACGCCGTCTGGCGCATGGAGATGATGTCGGCCGAGCGGCAGAAGTTGAACCCCTTCTTCCTCGGGGGCGAGGTGATCGAGGTTTCTTTCCCGACCGAGACGATGTCGGAAGAGGACAAGCGGATGAGCATGCGCGGCAACAACATCCACTCCGCCCGCGCGACCGTCTTCCACGAGCTCATCCCGGGTCACCACCTGCAGGGGTTCATGAACGACCGCTACAACTCGCACCGCAACGCCTTCGACACGCCCTTCTCGGTGGAAGGCTGGGCGCTTCACTGGGAGATGCTCTTCTGGGACCTCGGGTTCCCGAAGACCCCCGAGAACAAGGTCGGGATGCTCTTCTGGCGGATGCACCGCTGCGCAAGGATCATCTTTTCGCTCGGCTTTCACCTCGGGAAGATGACGCCGCAGCAGTGCATCGACTTTCTCGTGGAGCGGGTGGGCTTCGAGCGGGCCAACGCCACCGCCGAGGTGCGCCGCTCCTTCAACGGCGACTACTCCCCCCTCTACCAGCTTGCCTACATGATGGGGGCGCTGCAGTTCCGGGCGCTCCACCGGGAGCTGGTCGGCTCGGGCAAGATGTCCAACCGCGACTTCCACGACGCGATCCTCCGCGGCGGCAATATGCCCGTCGAGTTGGTCCGCGCGCGGCTGACCGGGCAGAAGCTGCCCAAGAACTACGCGGCGAGCTGGCGCTTCGCAGGGGAGCCCGCGCCCGCGAGATAGCACCTCGACACGTTCACCAGCCCTCGGGCTTCTGGAAGGGTCCCCGATCGTCGGCAAGTTCGTCCGGGAACAGGCTGTCGCGAAGCACTCGCACCGGAATCTCACGAAAAAAGCTTGCCGTCTGCTTCAGCTGGACGCTCGGCTTGTCGCGGTGAGGAGTGAAAATCGTCCGACGGGAGGCCGCGACGTACTTCGGGCGCGACGCGTCGACAATAGCAAAAGGCGTTACGCGGCTGGAGGACGTCATGCGGTAGGAGCGGAGGCTACGCTCGCGGGCCGAGCCGCTCCGGCGCTCATTGACGTGATAATGCCACAAGCCACGTATGACCCCAAGAGACGCTCGACCCGACGAAAAAGTGTCTTCCGGCTGCACAGAATTGCCGGGAAAGAGTTCCTGCGCTCTCCGGAATAAACCGCCTCCACCGCGCAAACGCTGATAGCGTAGACGTGACCGACCCCCCCCGACGAGACCGAGAGCGAGCCTCTCGCCTCCCGTCCTCGGCTCTCGGCCTAGAAGGAACCGTGATGACTGCTCCTCTAGTCCGTTGCTCCGCTCCGATGTATTCGCTTCGGTACCCACGGCGCCTCGCCCATCAGGAGGCCTTTATGACCTGTGACCGCCGCGTAAGCCGCCCGGTGCCCGCGCTCCTCTTGCTCCTTCTCACGCTGGTAGTCCTTGGCGCTCCGAACAGAGCCTTCGCCCAGGACGGCACCTGGACGACCGGGGCTCCGATGCCGACGGCACGGCGTGAGCTGGCCGGCGGCGTGGTGAACGGCGTCCTTTACGCCGCGGGGGGCTACAGCGGAGGCCTTCTCGACACGCTCGAGGCCTACGATCCAATAACAAACGCTTGGACGACCAAGGCCCCGATGCCAACCGCACGGCTTGTGCCGGCCGCCGGCGTCGTGAATGGCGTGCTGTACGTCGTCGGAGGCAACACCGGGGGCTTCGTCGCGTCGAACGAGGCCTATGATCCGGCGACCGACACTTGGACTACCCGCGCCTCGATGCCGACTGCGCGGTTTGGGCTGGGCACGGGCGTGGTGAACGGCATTCTCTACGCCGTTGGTGGGTACAACGGGAGCATTCTCACGACCGTCGAGGCCTACGATCCGGCGACCAACACCTGGACTACCCGCGCCCCGATGCCGACAGCGCGGTACCAACTCGCCGCTGGCGTGGTGAACGGCATCCTTTATGCGGTCGGGGGCAACGGCAACGCCGGGTATCTTCCGACCGTCGAGGCCTATGATCCGGCGACCAACACCTGGACTACCCGCGCCCCGATGCCGACGCCGCGGGGTGCATTCGGCACAGGCGTGGTGAACGGCATCCTTTATGCTGTCGGGGGAGTGAACGACGTCGGAGCCCTTACTACCGCCGAGGCCTATGAACCCACGACCGACACGTGGAGCACGACGGCTTCCATGCCGACCGCCCGCTTCTCCATCGCTGCCGCCGTGGCGAACAACGCGCTGTACGTTGCTGGGGGTGTAAACACCAGCGGCGATCTCCCCACGCTCGAGGCCTTCACGCCTGCAGTGGTCTGTTGCACCTGGACGACTAAGGCTCCGATGCCGACGGCACGGGCGGCTCTCGGCGCTGGCGTGGTCAACGGCAAGCTCTACGCCGTGGGGGGCAACAACCACCCCATCGGCGATTTCCTGGCTGAGGTCGAGGCCTACGACACAACGACCGACACCTGGACCACCAAGGCCCCGATGCCCACAGGGCGGCTTTTGCTGGGCTGCGGCGTCGTGAACGGAATCCTCTATGCGATTGGAGGCAACAACGGCGACAACACCTTCCTTAACGTCAACGAGGCCTATGACCCCGTGCACAATACCTGGACCACGAAGGCCCCGATGCCGACGGGCCGCTACAACCTCGCTGTCGACGTCATCAACGGCATCCTCTATGCTGCCGGCGGAA
>JBOGJK010000418.1:0-2757 GCA_050745345.1 Thermoanaerobaculia bacterium | reverse complement strand
GCGCCAAGGACAGTGTGTTCCTGAACGCGAAGTGGCAGTTCTACCTGAACGCCCTCTACCAGCTCCCGCTGAACTTCGCCTTCGCGGCGGCCGTCTGGGGCCGTGAGGGCTATCCGAGCGTTCCCTTCCAGCGCGTCGCCGGTGAGGACGGCTATGTCCGCGACGTGGTCGTCCGGACCGTCGATGAGGCTCGGTACGACAATGTCTTCGAGCTCGACCTGCGGCTGGAGAAGCTGATCCCGATCACGGCGACCTCCAACGTCACCCTCTCGGCGGATCTCTTCAACGTGACCAACGAGAACACGGTGCTCCAGCGCTTCAACCGCCTGAGCCGCTCCAACACTGGCAACATCAAGGAGATCCAGAGCCCGCGCGTCTTCCGTTTCGGCGCGCGCATCAGCTTCTGACGTCCCGGATTCCCTCCTCCCTTTTTGCCCCGCCGGCATGCCGGCGGGGCTTTTTTCCGCGGGGGAAGATCGGAGCGGCCGCTTCGGTTCTTGACGGCGAATGCGACGGGAGAAGCGGAATCGGCTCGGGTTCCTGCTGCTCGCGCTCATCGGCGCCGCCGTCTCCTGCCGGCAGCGCGAAGTCTTTCCGAAGGCTCCCGTCGTCGTCATCTCGATCGACACGCTGCGGGCCGACCGGCTGCCGGCCTACGGGTATTCGAAGGTGTCGACGCCGGCGCTCGACGCGCTCTCGAGAGACTCGATCCTGTTCGAGAACGCCTACAGCCACGTGCCGTTGACGCTGCCGTCGCACGTGGCGCTGCTCACGGGCCTGCTGCCGCCCCAGAACGGGGTGCGGGACAACACGGGCTACGCCCTGGCGAAGGGGCACGCGACGCTGCCGGAGCTGCTCGGCCGGGCCGGCTACTCGACCGGCGGCGCGGTCTCGGCGGTCGTCATGGCGAAGAGTTCGCGGGTGGACCGCGGTTTCGACTTCTACGACGACAGCGTCGAAGCCGTGACCCCCGGGCAACCGCTCGGCGCGATCCAGCGGTCCGGCTTCGAGACCGAGCGAATCGCCGAGGAGTGGATCGCCGGGCAGGCACAAAAGCCCTTCTTCTTCCTGCTCCACCTCTACGAGCCGCACACGCCTTACGACCCGCCGGAGCCGTGGGCGAGCCGGTACCCGGAGCGTCCCTACGACGGCGAGATCGCGGCCGCGGACGCGGTCGTCGGAAAGTTCCTCGAGTTCCTCAAGGCAAGAGGGCTCTACGAGGCTTCCGTGATCGTCCTGATGTCCGACCACGGCGAGGGGCTGGGGGACCACGGCGAGGAGGAGCACGGACTGCTGCTCTACCGGGAGGATCTGCAGGTGCCGCTGATGCTGAAGCTGCCGGGAGGGCTTCGGGCAGGCACGCGGGTCGCGCGCCCGGTCGGCCTCGTGGATGTCTTTCCGACGGTCGCGGCGCTGGCCGGCCTCCCGGCGCCGCGGGGGCTCCCCGGCCTGTCGCTGCTGGCCGCGCCGGAGGCCTCCGGCGAGCCCCGCGCGATCTACGGCGAGACCCTCTTCCCGCGCTACCACTTCGGCTGGAGCGACCTCGCCTCGCTGACCGGCGAGCGCTACCGGTACATCCACGCTCCGCGCCCGGAGCTCTACGACATCGTGGCCGATCCGGGGGAGCTCCACGACCTCGCTCCCGGACTTCCCCCGGCCTTCCGGGAGATGCGCGCCCGGTTGGTCTCGCTCGACCGCCCGCGGCAGGCGCCGGGCGCCTCGGACCCCGAGCAGGTCCGCAAGCTCGCCTCGCTCGGCTACATCGGCACCGCCTCGCCGTCCGAGACGGCCGGGCAGCTGCCCGACCCCAAGGACCACCTCGGGGAGATCCGGGACCTGAAGGCCGCCGTCGCCCTGCACGGCAAGCGGCGCTACGAGGAGGCGATCGCGGCGCTCAAGGCGCTGCTCTCACGCAATCCCGCGATGGCGGATGCCTGGGGTGCTCTCGCCGAGGCCGAGCAGAAGTTCGGCCGCCACCGGGCGGCCCTCGAGGCCCTCGAGCGGCAGGACCGCCTGACGCCGGGCTCCCCCCACGTTCTTCTCTCCTTCGCCCACCAGTACCTGGAGCTGGGCGAGCTCGAGAAGGCCCGCCTCTACGCCGAGCGAGCCCTGGCCTCCAACGCCCCGCCCGAGGCGCACGAGGTGCTGGCGCGCGTGGCGCTGGCCTCGCGCGACTGGGGCGCTGCGGAACGTGAGGCCAACCTCGCGCTGGAAGGGCACCAGGGGCGCAAGCTTCCCTACCTCGTCCTGTCGCAGGTCCAGAAGGCGCGGGGGGATCTGCCGGGCGCCCTCCGCACGCTCGAGGAGGTGCAGGGCAAGCTCGCCCGCTCGGGACAGGGCGAGATGTCCAACATCCACTACCTTCGGGGCGACCTGCTCGCGCGAATGGGCCGGCCGGCCGCGGCGGAGGCGGAGTTTCGCAAGGAGATTTCCATTTTTCCGGAGAGCGCCGCGGCTTGGACGGGGCTCGCCCTCCTGTACGCGAGCGAGGCGAAGATGGGGGAGGCGCGCGAGACGCTCGCGCGCATGCTGCGTGCGGTGCCGACACCGCGCAGCTACCGCGCCGCCGCCGAGACGCTGCGAGTCCTGGGAGATCCGGCGGGCGCCGAGGATCTGGAGCGCCGGGCGCAACTTCCGCGGCTTGTGACCTCGAAATAAACCGCGGCAATCGGTGATTGCCAGGGCGGAACCCGACAGGAGGATCCCGATGCGCGGGCCACTGCGATTGCCGTCCGACTGGTGGCTGCACCCGAAGCT
>JBOGJK010000417.1:0-7193 GCA_050745345.1 Thermoanaerobaculia bacterium | reverse complement strand
GTCTGAAGGAGGAGCACGCCCCGCGGCAGGCGGTGATCCCGGACCAGTTCATCGACCGGACCCGCCACCGCCTCGACACCTTCTTTGGAGACGGTGTGGTCGCGCACGCGGGCTTCGCCGATCCGGTCTGTCCCGAGTCCGCGGCGGCGCTCGAGTCGGCGGCTCGGGCGGCCGGCCTCGCCGTTGCCCGGGGAGGCACCTATGTCTGCATGGAGGGCCCGCCCTTCTCGACCCGCGCCGAGTCGCGCCTCTACCGGTCCTGGGGGGCGGACGTCATCGGTATGACCAACCTGACGGAGGCGAAGCTCGCCCGGGAAGCGGAGATCTGCTACGCCTCGCTCGGCCTGGTCACCGACTACGACGCCTGGCGCGAGGCGTCGGAGCCCGTGGCCGTGGAGACGATCCTGGAGATCCTGCGCGAGAACTCGGTCGCGGCGCGCCGGACGATGCGGGAGGCGGCCCGGCGCCTCGACCCGGAGCGGCGCTGCGGCTGCCGCGACGCGATGAGGCACGCCGTCCTGACGGACCACGCGGCGATTCCGCAGGAGGCCAGGCGCCGGCTCGCGCCGATCCTCGGAAGGTACCTCTAGGCCGTAAACCGTGAACCGTCAACCGTGAACCGAATCGCTTTTCCTGTGTGTCGGTTTACGGTTTACGAAGCAAGGCTCGCGCTGAGATGCAATGGCAAATCAGATGACCGCTGATTCGCACGGCTCCAAGGGGCGGGTGATCGTGACCGGCTCGGTGGCCTTCGACTACCTGATGCGCTTTCCGGGGCACTTCGTCGAGCACCTGATCCCGGACCGCTTGAAGCGCCTCTCGGTTTCGTTTCTGGTGGATGACATGCGCCGCGTGCCCGGCGGGTGCGGCCCCAACATCGCCTACGGGCTGGCGCTTCTCGGGGAGCGGCCGCTCCTGCTCGCTTCGGCCGGGCAGGACGCGGCCGGGTACCGCGAGGCCCTGGCGGCGGCCGGCGTCGACGTCTCGGGGCTGGTACTCCACCCCGACGTCTTCTCCGCCTCCTTCTTCGTCTCGACCGACCGGGACCAGAACCAGCTCGCTTCCTTCTACACCGGCGCGATGGCGCGCGCCCGCGAGCTCTCGATTGCCGGAACGGGGGACGGCGCGGCGTCGCTTGTGATCGTGGCTCCCAATGACCCGGCGGCGTTGGCGCGTTACACCGCGGAGTGCCGGAAGCTCGCGATCCCGTTTCTCTACGACCCGAGCCAGCAGGTGGCGCGGCTCTCGGGCGAGGAGCTGCTCGAGGGGGTCCGCGGCGCGGCGATGCTGATCGTCAACGACTACGAGCTCGGCGTCGTGTCGCAGAAGACCGGGCTCTCCCGGGAAGCGCTGGAGCAGCGGGCTCCCGTCCTGGTGGCCACGCACGGGGCGGAGGGTTCGACGATCTCTGTCGCCGGCGGGGCGCCGGGCTGCAGGAGCCACGCGATCCCGGCGGCCCGCCTCGAGGCGGAGGCTCTGGACCCCACCGGGGTCGGCGACGCCTTCCGCGCCGGGCTCGTGCGGGGCATGCGCCTGGGCTTTCCGTGGGAGGTGGCGGGGCGCATGGGGAGCGTGGCGGCGGTGTTCGCGCTCGAGGCGCAGGGGCCCCAGCCTCCCCCCTATTTGCTCGACGATTTCATCTCCCGCTACCAACGCAACTTCGGCCCCGAGCCGTCGCTCGAAAGGCTGCGCCAGAGCGTCCGTTGACGCTCCGGTAGCCCGTCCGGGTGCGGTCGGCGCCAGACTGTCGGACTGCCGGCAACGGACTACCGACTACGGACCGAAGGCGTTACAATCTCCCCTCCTCAACAGTGAGGCCGATCCTTGACCAGCCGACGGGCCCTCCCCAGCGAGACCGCCGCCGCGCCGAAGGCGTGGGAGGGGAGCCTCGACGCCCGCGGCCTGCGGTTCGGGATCGTCTGCGCCCGCTGGAACCCGACGGTGACCGAGCCGATGCTCGACTCCGCCCTGAAAGCGCTGCGGCGCCATGGCGCCCGGTCCTCCGACGTCACCCTCGTGCGGGTGCCTGGCGCCTTCGAGCTGCCGGCGGCGGCCCGGGCCCTGATCCGGCGGCGCCGCTGCGACGCGCTGGCGATCCTCGCCGCGATCGTGCGGGGGGAGACCTTCCACCACGAGGTCCTGGCGCATGCCGTCGCCGGAGCGCTCGCCTCGCTCTCGGCGGAGACCGGCCTTCCGCTGGGCTTCGGGGTTCTGACCTGCGACACGCTGGAGCAGGCGCGGCGGCGCGTGGGCAAGGGCGCCGAGGCCGTGGAAGCCGCCCTGGAGCTCGCCAACCTGTGCCGCGCGCTCTCGAGGAGGAAATAGGCTTGGGGGCGCGGCGAAAGGCGAGGGAGCTCGCCCTGCAGATGCTGTACGAGAACGACGTGGCGGGGACGGCGCCGACGGAGATGTTCGCCCGCTCCTCGGATCTCCAGGCGGCGCCGGAGGGAACACGCGCGTTCGCCGAGCGGCTGGTCGAGGGCACGCTCGCGCACCGCGACGACCTCGACGCGATCATCTCCAAGCAGGCGGAGCACTGGCGGCTGTCGCGGATGCCGGTCGTGGACCGAAACATCCTCCGGCTCGCGCTCTTCGAGCTCTTCCACGAGCCGGAGACGCCGCATCCGGTCGTCATCGACGAGGCGCTGGAGATCGCCAAGCGTTTCTCGACGCCGCGCTCCTCGCAGTTCATCAACGGCATCCTGGACGGCGTCCTGAAGTCCCGGCAGGTCGGGCGCACATGAGAGGTGCCGCGATCGGCCGCTCGGCCGCCGGCGTCCTGCTCGCGGCGGCCCTGGCGGGAGAGGGCTCCCGGGCCGACGAGCGCGCCGTGTATCTGGCCGAGGGGGAGGACATCCGTCTCTTCGATCACTACGACAACGACGGGTACTCGCTCGCCGTCCAGCCGGGCGCGGGCGGTTCGATCCGGCTCGCCGTAGAGGTCAGCGATTCTCCCCTCGAGAGCGCGGCCGCCTTTCCCACCGGCCAGCCGCGGGACGCGTCTCTGCCTCCCGCCCCAGAGCGCGATGCCTTCGCGCGGGAGGCCGCCGCCGGCAGCCGCCGCCAGGCGGAAGCCGTGTCGCGGATCCTCGTCGCCGTGGCCTCCCGGGTGCGCTACGACCCGGACCGCCTGCGCCCGCAGGACCCGGCGGCGGTCTTCGCCTCGGGTCTGGCGGACTGCGTGGGCTTTGCGGAGCTCTCGGTCGATCTGCTGCGCCGCGAAGGCATCCGGGCCCGGACGGTCCAGGGCATCCTCCGCACGGGTCCGGAGGAGCAGGCCTTCGAGCCGCGCATCGGCGGCTCCTACCATCGCTGGATCGAGGTCCACTACCCCGACCGAGGCTGGGTCTTCTCCGATCCTTCCGCCTCGATCAACGGTGTGGACGCCCGCTACATCCCGTTTCGCACGCGCTCTCTCGTGCGCCCGCGGTCGCTGACACTCGTCTTCGTGGACCGGTCCGGCGAGCTCTCCTACGCGCCGGTGGCCGCGGGGCCGACGACGCTGCGGGAGCGCGCGGCGGGCTCGAAGGGCGGGCAGTAGCGCCGACCGAGCCCCCACGAGGCGCCTGGGCACGCCTCACTCCTGACGCCTTACGCCTGACGCCTCACGTCCGATAGGATTGCGCCTCCCATGCCCGAGAGATACGACCACGCCGCGGTCGAGGCGAAATGGCAGCGCCGCTGGGAGGAAAGCCGGGCTGCGTTCGTCGACACGTCGGCGCCCGGGGACAAGTTCTACATGCTGAACATGTTCCCCTACCCGTCCGGCAGCCGCCTCCACGTCGGGCACGGGCGCAACTACATCCTGGGCGACGCCCTCTACCGGTACCAGCGCATGGCGGGCCGTCGGGTCTTCAACCCGATGGGGTGGGACGCCTTCGGTCTTCCCGCGGAGAACGCGGCGATCGCCAGCGGTGTTCCGCCGCGCGAGTACACGCTTTCCAACATCCCCCGAATGAAGGAGCAGTTGCGGGCGCTCGGGCTCCTCTACGACTGGTCCAAGGAGCTCGCTTCCTGCGATCCCGCCTACTACCGCTGGAACCAGTGGCTGTTCCTGCGGATGTGGGAGCGGGGCCTCGCCTACCGGAAGCAGGCGCCGGTGAACTGGTGCCCGGGGTGCCGCACCGTGCTCGCCAATGAGCAGGTCGTCGGGGGGCGGTGCGAGCGGTCGGGGGACGCCGTCGAGATCCGCGACCTGACGCAGTGGTTCTTCCGCATCACGCAGTACGGCGAGCGGCTGCTCTCGGGGCTCGACCTGCTGCCGCACTGGTCCGAGCGCGTCAAGACGATGCAGCGAAACTGGATCGGCCGCTCGGAAGGGGCGGAGATCCGCTTCCGGCTCGAGGGCCTCGAGGAGCCGGTGACGGTCTTCACGACGCGGCCCGATACGCTGTTCGGCGCCACCTTTCTGGCTCTGGCGCCCGAGCACCCGGCGGCGGCCCGGATCGCGGCCGGCACCGGGGGGTCTCGCGCCGCCCGCTTCATCGAGCGCGTGCGGCGCCAGTTGCGCCTCGAGCGGGAGTCCGAGACGGGAGAGAAGGAAGGCCTCGACTCGGGTTTCGCGGCGATCCATCCGGGCTCGGGCGGGCGGATCCCCGTCTGGCTCGCCAACTTCGTGCTTCCGGAGTACGGCACGGGAGCCATCATGGGCGTGCCGGCCCACGACCAGCGGGACTTCGAGTTCGCGCGCAAGTACGGTCTTGCGGTCCGCCCGGTCTACCGTGGTACCGATGGCGACGTCGACCCGGACACGATGAGGCACGCGATCCCGCACGGGGGAGTGCTGGTGCGCTCGGGAGAGTGGGACGGCACGCCGGAGGGTCCCGAGGCGATCCGCCGCGCGGTCGACTGGATCGAGTCGCGCGGGGCAGGGCAGGGGAAGGTCGGCTGGCGCCTGCGCGACTGGCTCATCTCCCGCCAGCGCTACTGGGGCACGCCGATCCCGGCCGTCCACTGCCCCGGGTGCGGCGTCGTGCCGGTGCCGGACCGCGACCTGCCGGTCCTCCTTCCACAGGACGTGACCTTCCGGGGCGCCGAGGGGAACCCGCTCGCGCAGTCGGAGAGCTTCGCCCGCACGGCTTGCCCCTCCTGCGGAGGCCCGGCCCGCCGCGAGACCGACACGATGGACACCTTCGTGGATTCCTCCTGGTACTACCTGCGATTTCTCGATCCCTCCGACACCGCCCGGATGGTGGACCCGCGGCGCGCCGCCGCCTGGATGCCGGTCGACCAGTACATTGGCGGGATCGAGCACGCGATCCTCCACCTGCTCTACGCGCGGTTCATCTGCCGGGTCTTGAGGGAGCTCGGGCTGGTCGACCGGGAAGAGCCCTTCGAGCGGCTCTTCAACCAGGGGATGATCACGAAACTGAATCCCGCCACCGGAAAGGTCGAGAAGATGTCCAAGTCGCGCGGCAATACGGTGTCGCCCGACGAGCTGATCGCCCGCTTCGGCGCCGACACCGTTCGCATCTATACGCTCTTCATCGGGCCGCCCGAGAAGGAGTCCGAGTGGTCCGAGGAGGGGGTGCTCGGGGCCTGGCGGTTCGTCAACCGCGTGCACGACCTCTGCGGCCGCGTGGCGGCGTTGCCGGACGGGGGCTCGCCCGGGGACGGGGGAGCCACACCGCTCGCGCGCCTCGAGCACCGGACCATCCAGCGTGTCACCGAGGACGCGGAGCGGTTCCACTTCCACACGGCCGTGGCGGCGCTGATGGAGTTCCAGAGGGGGATCGCCGATGCCCTGGAGGAAGGCTCGAAGAACGCCGGGCCGCTTCGCGCGGCGGTCCGCACGCTGCTCTCGCTGCTCCACCCGATCGCGCCGCACCTGGCCGAAGAGTGGTGGGAGCGGCTCGGCGGGCAGGTCTCGCTTCTCCAGACGAGCTGGCCCGCCTTCGACCCGGCGCTGGCGACGAGCCCCCGTGTCACGCTCGTTGTCCAGGTCAACGGACGCGTGCGGGGCCGGCTGGATCTCGAGCGCGGCGCGGCCGAGGCGGAAGCCGTGGCGCGCGCGCGCGCCGACGAGAAGATCCGCCCGTGGGTGGAGGGCAAGCGGATCGCCCGGGCGGTCTATGTGCCGGACCGGCTGCTGAACCTCGTCGTGCAGTGAGGCCGGAAACGGGCCCCCGCGGAGCTTTCCGGGCCCTTGCGGCCGTCGTCGCGGTCGTGTGGGCCGCCGCCTGCGGCTACTCGCTCGCCGGCCGCAGCTCGACGCTCGACCCTTCGATCCGCGTCATCCGCTTCCAGACACTCGCCAACCTGACCGCGCTCGCGGGAGTGGAGCAGCGCCTTTCGGGCGGGATCGCCCGGGAACTGGCGGCCCGGGGCCGATTCCGGGTGCAGGCGGAGGCCGCGGGGGCCGACGCGGAGCTGACGGGCGCGGTGACGCGCTTCGACTTCTATCCGGTGGCCTTCGACCCCTCGGGCCGCGCGACCCAGTACCAGGTCGCCGTCACTGCCCGCGTGAGCCTGAGGAGCCTGCCCGAGGAGAAGCCGATCTGGGAGAACCCCGCCTACACCTTCCGCGAGAACTACAGCTTCGAGGCGGGAGCCGGCTCCTACGTGGACCGCCAAAACGAGACGATCAACCGGGTGTCCGAGAAGTTCGCGCAGAGCCTGGTGGCGAGCCTCCTCGAGGGGTTCTGACCGAAGCGGACCGTCAGCTCGACTTGCCGGCCTGCTTCGCCAGTCGTGACTTGTAGCGCGCCGCGGCGTTGCGGTGGATGATCCCTTTCTTGCGGGCGCGGTCGATCTCGGAGGCCGTCGCCGAAAGCTTCTTCGGCCGCTCCTTCTGATCGGCGCTCCGGTACGCCTTGAGCGCGCCGCGCAGCCGCGTGCGCACGCCGCGGTTGCGCCTCTGGCGCTTTGCCGCCCGACGCATCCGCTTTTCCGCCGATCTGATGTTGGCCATCGGACTTTAGACTCCTTCTTGCTTCTTGATCCTTTTCTTCTAGCGTGATTCGACCCCGAGGGACTTCAGGCGGGCCTTGGCCAGCCGGGCCTCCTCCGAGGCCGGGTACTCGTGCACGACGTACTGGAGCTGGACGACGGCCTCGGCCTTCTGGCCGAGCTCCTGGAGAGCGTACCCCTTCTTGAGCAGGGCGGCGGCGGTCTTGTCGCTCCGGGGCCACTGCTTCAGAAGCCTGTCGAAGTCGGCCACGGCCTCCGGGAACTTCTTCTGCGCGTAGTGACTC
>JBOGJK010000416.1:0-6670 GCA_050745345.1 Thermoanaerobaculia bacterium | reverse complement strand
CCCATCTCCGTTCCGTCACGGTCACACCGCCACAGGTAGCGATACTTGCCGCCCACGCGAAGATCGATCTCGCAGACCGGCATCGACCAACCGTCCGGTCCGAGCAGCCAGCGCTTGACCAGCTCGGGCTTGGTGTGTGCGTCGAAGACGAGCTCGCGCGGCGCGTCGAAGACGCGCGTCATCACGATCTCCCGCTCGGTCGGCGCCGTAACTTTCAAGCCTCCGGTGTTCGCCATCGGTCATCTCCTTGTCGGTTTCGTGCATTCCGGCGATCCAGCGCCGAGCGCACCTTCGTACTCGACAGCTCGCGCAGCGCGTCTGTTCCGACCCATCGGCACGCCGCCTCCTCCGACTGCGCCAGACGCTTCGCCACCGGCAGCGCGGCCGCATGGAGCGCGGGACTGCGCCGTCCGATCCGGCGAAGCGCCCAGCTCACGCCCTTCTTCACGAAGTTGCGCTCGTCGCGGGCGCCCCGCTCGATTGAGGGCAGCAGGGCTCGGAACTGAGCGTCGGTGGCGGCCTTGTCGTGCCCTGCCAGCGAAGCCATCAGGGCGAAAGCGGCGCGCTTGATGAACTCGCGGGGCGAGGTCGACCACTGGCGCGCCTTCTCCCACGCGAACGGCGTCTTGTCGAACAGGACGAAACAGACCGTGTCGCAGATTCCCCAGTTGTCGAAGTCCCGGCACCAGCGGTCCATCTGCGCGCGCGTGACGCGCTCCGGCTCGTCGACATAGGACGTCAACATGCGGGCCTCGTACCAGCCGGTGGCCCAGAGTCCGGCGGCGAGCTCGTGGTTCCGGCCGAGCCGCTTGCCCAGCGCCTGGATGTCGGCCATCGAAACCCCAAATGCCTTGCCCGAGGGGAGGCCGTACCGGGCCATCCCTTCGAGAGTCCGCCGGGTGCTGTGGCTCTTCAGCCATGCGATCGCCGACCGGACCTCTTCCTCGACCGAGCGCGAAGCCTTCGTCTTCATCGCCCGGGCCGGCGCGCGCTTCATCCTTCGTACGCCTTCTTCAAGCCCTGAATGTCGATCTTGACCATCTAAAGCATCGCCTTCATGACTCGCTGGGATTTCACGGGGTCCTTGTCCTGCAGCATCTTGCGCAGGACGGAGGGAATGATCTGCCAGCACAGACCGTACTTGTCCGTCAGCCAGCCGCACTGCTCTTCTCTTCCGCCCGCGGAGAGCTTGCCCCACAGCTCATCCACTTCTTTCTGCGTCTCGCAGTTCACGAAGAACGAGATGGCCGGCGTGAACTTGTATTGCGGGCCGCCGTTGAGCGCGAAGAACTCCTGCCCTTCGAGCTGGAACGTCGCGCTCATGACCGTTCCCTTCGGTCCCGGCCCGGCATCGCCGTAGCGAGAAACGCTCAGGACCCTGGAGTTCTTGAAAATGGAGACGTAGAAATTCATCGCCTCTTCTGCCTTGCCGTCGAACCATAAAAACGGCGTGATCTTCTGCATCGGAATCCCCCTTCGCTGCTTCAGTTGATGCGCTGCCCTATCGCTTCTTGCGTCCGCGTCTCTTCTCTTTGATCTTCAACTCGCCGAGCAGGGCGTCGAGGCGCAGGTAGCTCCTCTCCCAGTACTCGCGGTAGCGCTCCAGCCATTCGGTGGCCTCGGCCAGCGGCGCGGCCTCCAGCCGGCGCGGACGCCGCTGCGCGTCGCGGCCTCGCGAGACCAGGCCGGCGCGCTCCAGCACCTTGAGGTGCTTGGAGATCGCCGGCTGGCTCATCTCGAACGGCTCGGCCAGCTCCGTCACCGACGCGTCGCCCGACGCCAGCCGCGCAAGGATCGCCCGCCGCGTCGGATCGGCCAGCGCCGCGAACGTCGCGTCGAGGTGAGCCGGGGTCATCTGTCCATAACCACTCAGTTCCATAACCTGGACGTTATACACAGCGGCCAGCCCCTGTCAAGCCCGTCCAGGGGTCGGCTCGCAGCCTGCCGAGTTCGGGATCCCTCGCTATCGCTCGGGATTAAGGGGGCGCCGGATTCCTCTGCCGCGGGCCTCGGAATGACGGGCTCAGTTGGGGCGCGGCCCTCGTCGGGCCTGCTTCGCGGCCCCGCGGCGGGATCGCTGCTTCGTCGAGACCGACCGAATGATGAGCTTCCGCCGGCCGCTCGCCGGCAGAGGTGTCCTGGCCTGCGCCACCGCGGCGGCGATCAGGGCCTCGACCTCGGGACGGGCAAGTCTTTCAGTCGACTCGAGGCGGATGAAACGGTTCTGGCTACCCGAACCGAGCAGGATCTTCTTCGGATCGGGAAGGGTCGCGCCGCGGTAGAAGGAGAGACCGACTCCATTCCCCCCCGCGGCGAGCGAGATGATCGTGTCCGAGGGCCTCTCCGTAAGAATAGGCATCGCTTGCGTTGACCCGGAACGCGCACCCTATGGGCCTAGCGGTACGCGTCCTTTCGATGATCCGCGGCCGTCAAGAAGACGATCCGTTCCGCGTCGTCGATCTCGAAAAAGATTCGCCAGCTCCCGACACGGATCCGCCACGTCGGCGGCTCCCAGTCTCGGAGGCGGGCGCCCGAAGGCACCGAGCGGGGCGTCGCCCGGAGGATCGGGTAGACACGCGCATCGAGGGTCGCCCGAATCCGCCGGGCTGCCGCGGGTCCGAGTCCTTCGAGGTCTTTCTGGAACGCCCTGGTCTCGAAGATCCGATAATCAGGCAAACCGGCCCCTGCGAGCCGTGGCGTCCCGGTGACCGGCCTTCAGTCGCTTGACGAGAGCGCCGTCCGAGCGGATCTCGGACATTTCCTCCACCGACACGAAGATCTCGGCCGCGGCCCGCTGCAGGGCCGCCGTCTCGATGAAGTTGGACACCGACCTGTTCTCGGCCGTCGCCGCCTCCTCGATCAACTTGAACGCCGCTTCGTCGATCCGAACGGTGAGCGTCTTGGCCATTGCATCACTCCGATATCAATATACCATCATTTCGCACCAACCCGCGGACGGGCGAGCGCCCCCCGCCTGTCATCCCGAGCGATTGCGAGGGATCCCGACCTCGGCAGGCATCGAGCCGACCGGCGAGCTCTACTGCAGGATCGCTTCGATCTCCGCAGCCAGCCGTGCCTCGGTCATCCTCGTCGGCGAGTATTTCTTCACGACGCCCTTCCGGTCGACGAAGACGAAGGTCGGGGTGGCGGAGACGCCGTAGCGCAGCATCGCCTCCTCGCTGATGGGCGCCGGGACGGATTCCGCCAGGCCGTAGGTCTCGTTCCAGGACTTCTCGATCTTCTGCCTCTCTTCGACTCGTTCGGTCGTGTAGTACCGCGTCGGCGCGACGAAGGCCACGCCCCTCGGAAGATACTTCTCGACGGTCCGCCGGAACGCCGCGGCCTGCATCTTGCAGTCGCCGCAGGCTTCCCACCAGAAGTAAAGGACGACGGGCTTTCCTCGCAGGGACTCGAGAGACACCGTCTCCGCGCCGACGTGATCCTCGGCGCGAACCGGCGGCGCCGCCTTGCCTTCGAGCTCGATCAGGTTCCGGCGCTTCCAGATGCGCGCCCGAAGGTTGTAGGGAGCCTGCGCCTGTGCCTGCGCCCGGGAGCTCTCCTCGAGATACCGGATCGCCTCGGCCTTCCTGCCCGAGGCCACGAGCGCCTGCGCCTCGACCTCGATCGACGTGCCGAGCAGGTAGACCGCCTCGCGGTTGGCGTCGTAGTCGGCCGGTGACCTCAGCTTCGACAGGGCCAGCGCCCGGGCCGAGGCCGCGTAGCCCGAGGCCGCCTTCCAGTCTCCCGTCAGCGCGGCGCCGCGCGCGACCCAGGCCAAGCCGAGCAGATAGTCGCCGTCCTCGCCCTTGTCCTCGCGGTGGTACTCGAGAATGGATTCGGCGCTCGGAAGATCCCCGGCGGAGATCTTGTAGCGGATCATCCGGACGTCGTCCGGCGGCGCCGGGGCCGAGGGGGCCGGCGTGGCCGCCGGCTGCTGGGCTCCCGAAGCCGAAAGCCCGCCGAAAAGGACCGCCAGAGGCAGCAGTCTCCAGGCGAGCATCGTCCCTCCTCGTCGTTTCGAGCAACGCAACGCCCGCGCGCGAGTCGTCATTCCGGGTCAGTCTTGATTTGCTGACTGTGCGGTCCTCTTCAGCCGGGATCGCGGGCAGCGGCCCTTCTCCTCGACGGCGAAGTCAGCAAATCAGGACTGACCTACCGTCATAGAGTACGCGCCAGTGACAGTCCCCGACCGCGGCGCCGTGAGGTGACGAGGGATGCAGTACGACGCGATCATCATCGGCACGGGCCAGGCCGGCCCTGCGCTCGCGGCGCGTCTCTCGGCGGCGGGCATGAAGGTCGCCATCGTCGAGCGCGGGGCTTTCGGAGGGACCTGCGTCAACACGGGGTGCATCCCGACCAAGACTCTCGTGGCGAGCGCGGCCGCGGCGCAGACCGTGCGCCGCTCCTCGGAGTTCGGCGTCTCCGCCGGCGGGCCGATGACCGTGGACATGAAGGCGGTCAAGGCCCGCAAGGACGCGATCTCGGGAGAGACGCGGGAAGGCGTCGAGTCGATGCTTCGCGGCCTCCCGAACGGTACGGTCCACGTCGGCCACGCGCGGTTCGAATCGCCACGCGAGGTGCGCGTCGGAGACGACCTCCTGACGGCCGATCGCATCTTCATCAACGTCGGCGGCCGGGCCTTCACCCCGCCCATGGCGGGCCTCTCCGAGGTGCCCTATTGGACGAACTCCTCGATGATGGCGGTCGACTTCCTGCCCCCGCACCTCGTCGTGGTCGGCGGAAGCTACGTCGGGCTCGAATTCGCCCAGATGTACCGCCGGTTCGGCTCCGCCGTCACCGTCGTCGAGATGTCGCCCCGGCTCATCGCGCGCGAGGACGAGGACGTCTCCGCGGAAATCCGCGACATCGTCGAACGCGAAGGCGTCGCGGTGCGCGTCGGAGCCCAGTGCATCGCGGTCGAGAAGGTGCCCTCGGGCGTGCGCGTTCGCGTCGATTGCCTTGAGGGGACGCCGGCCGTCGAAGGGACGCACCTGCTCATGGCCGTCGGGCGCCGGCCCAACACGGACGATCTGGTGCTCGATCGCGCCGGCGTCGAAGTCGACCCGCGCGGCTACATCAAGGTCGACGACCAGCTCCGGACATCCGTTCCCGGCATCTGGGCCCTCGGCGACTGCAACGGCAAGGGCGCCTTCACGCACACCGCGTACAACGACTTCGAGATCGTCGCCGGCAACCTCCTCGACAACGACCCGCGGAAGGTCAGCGATCGCATCGAGACCTACGCTCTCTTCATCGATCCGCCGCTCGGGCGCGCCGGCATGACCGAGGCCGCCGCCAGGAAGGCCGGCCGGCGGATCCTCGTCGGGAAGCGCCCGATGTCGAAGGTCAAGCGCGCCGTCGAGAAGGGGGAAACCCAGGGGTTCATCAAGATCGTCGTCGACGCCGATACGAAGGAGATCCTCGGAGCGGCGATCCTCGGCGTCGGCGGGGACGAGGTGATCCACTCGGTCCTCGACGTGATGTACGCCCGCGCTCCCTACACGGTCATGCAGCGGGCCATGCACATCCACCCGACCGTGTCGGAGTACCTGCCCACGGTGCTCGGCGATCTCCGCGAGCTCTGAGCCGGCGCCCGCCCCGGGGTGTTCCGAAGCCCCGTCATCCCGAGCGATAGCGAGGGATCCCGAACTCGGCAGGCCCTGAGCCGGAGACGTCACGCTGGAGGCAACTCTATTCATCCAAAAGGGAGACGCTCGCGATGTCCGCGGCCTCTCGCGCGGCTCGAGGGAAGGCACTGCTCCTGCCCCAGCAGGTCATCACGAGCCCCGAAACGAGGCTCCAGTACCGGATCGACAGCCTGCTGGGCCAGGGCGGGTTCGGCCAGGCCTACCTCGCGACCCGGATCACGCGCTCGCGCGCTGTCCCGGCCGTCGTCGCGATGAAGGCGAGCGAGCACATCGACGGCTGGCTGCGCGAGGCCTACTTCGGGCACCTCCTCGACGGGCATTCGCGGGCGATCCGCGTCTTCGACGCGTTTCCCCTGATGCGAGAGGACGGCAGCGTCCTCTACTGTCTCGCGCTCGAGTACGCGAAGCACGGCGATCTGCGGTCCTATCTCCAGCGCACCAGAAAGGGATGGCAGGAGAAGACGGCAAGGCGCGAGATCGCAGGGATTCTCGACGTTCTCGGAAAGCTCCATCGAGGTCAGATGCTCCACCGCGACCTGACGCCGATGAACGTCTTCGTCTGCGAGGGCGTCTGCCTGAAGCTCGGGGACTTCGGAATCGTGAGTCACCAGAGCGATCGGCGCGGTATCGAGGCGCGCACGCTGAACCCTTGGGGCGCACCGAGCGACATCGTTGCGGGCGCGGCCCCCAAGTGGCAGGCGCGCGACGACGTCTACCAGGTCGGACAACTCCTGGGAATGCTGGTGAAGGGAACCGCGGCGGCGCGGATTCGCACCGGGGAGGTCCGACGCCTCCGCTGCACTGATCATCTCAAGGAGATCGTCTATCGCTGCATCGGCGAGCGCCGCAAGCGGTACGAGAGCGCCCAGGAGCTGATCGACGCGCTGACCCATCCGCCCGCTGCCCTGAAGGTCGGAAGGCTACGGACCCTCAAGGGGGCGCATCTCGCCTTTACCGGCATTCTGACCAGGCGCCGCAGCGAAGCCGCCCGCGCCGCGCGCCGCGCCGGAGCGACCGTCCAC
>JBOGJK010000415.1:0-3855 GCA_050745345.1 Thermoanaerobaculia bacterium | reverse complement strand
CCCCGGCATCGTCTTCGGCCGCTCGACCAATTCCGTGATCAACACCGGCGCGGCGGCCTCCGCCGCCTACCAGGACGGCGCGATCTACGCCAACGGGGAGTTCATCCAGGTCCACCCGACCTCGATCCCGGGCAGCGACAAGCTGCGCCTGATGTCGGAGTCGGCCCGGGGCGAGGGGGGACGCGTCTGGGTGCCGCGCGCGCGCGGAGACAAGCGCGATCCGCGCTCGATCCCGGAGAAGGAGCGCTGGTACTTCCTCGAGGAGAAGTACCCGGCCTACGGCAACCTGGTGCCGCGCGACATCGCCACCCGCGAGATCTTCCTCGTCTGCCGCAACGGCTACGGGGTGGACGGCAAGCGGCAGGTCTACCTCGACCTGACCCACATCCCGGCCCGGGAGCTGGACGTCAAGCTCGGGGGAATCCTCGAGATCTACGAGAAGTTCGTCGGGGACGATCCGCGCAAGGTCCCGATGAAGGTCTTCCCCGGCATGCACTACTCGATGGGCGGCCTCTGGGTGGACTTCCAGAAGGACGAGAGGACCGGGATGCTCGACGAGCGGTCCGTGCGAAACCAGTCGACCAACGTCCCCGGCCTCTACGCCGGGGGGGAGGTGGACTTCTCGATCCATGGCGCCAACCGCCTCGGGGCCAACTCGCTGGTCTCCTGCCTCTATGCGGGAAAGATCGGCGGGCCGGCCATGGTGCGCTACGGGCGCGACATGGCTTCGAAGCTGCCAGTGGCCGACGGCGCCTTCGCCGCCGCGAAGAAGCGATGGGAGGAGGAGTTCGGACGCCTCGCGAAGATGGACGGCCCCGAGAATCCGCACGTGATCGCGGAGGAGATGGGTGACTGGATGACCGACAACGTCACCGTGATCCGCGAGAACGGCAAGCTGCGTGAGACCGAGGCGAAGCTCCAGGAGCTCTCGGATCGCTGGAAGCGGATCGGCCTCACCGACCGCTCCGGCTACTCGAACCGCGAGCTCTCCTTCGTGAACCAGCTCCGCAACATGCTCGTGATCGCCCGGGTCATGACGAGCGGGGCCCTGCTGCGCGAGGAGTCGCGCGGAGCGCACTTCAAGGTCAAGAACCTGTCGGCGCCGATCGACGAGAAGAACATGCTCCCGCGCGACGACGCAAACTACCTCAAGACCACGATGGCCGAGCACACTCCTGACGGCCCGAGGATCACCTATGCGCCGGTCGACACGTCCCTGATCAAGCCGCGTCCCCGGAAGTACTGACGGGACGTGAATCGACAATCGTGAATCGTTAATCGAAGGAGACCGCGTTCGATTCTCGATTTACGATTTACGATTTACGATTTACGATTCACGGCCCCACTGTATTAACCTGTAGTCCCATGTCCTCCACCATCCAGCTCCAGGTCAAGCGTCAGGACACGCCGACTTCCTCCCCCTACTGGGAGGAGTACGAGGTCCCGTATCAGCCGGGGCACAACGTCGTCTCGGTCCTGATGGAGATCGCCAAGGACCCGAAGACGCGCGAGGGCCGGCGCACTTCGCCGGTGGTCTACGACAGCGCCTGCCTCGAGGAAGTGTGCGGCTCCTGCGCCATGCGCATCAACAGCGTGTCGCGGATGGCCTGCACGGCCCTGATCGACCAGCTTGAGCAGCCGATCCGCCTGGAGCCGGTGGCGAAGTTCCCGGTGCTGCGCGACCTCTCCGTGGACCGGCAGCAGATGTTCGATGCCTTGAAGCGGGTGAAGGCCTGGATCCCGATCGACGGCACCTACGACCTGGGCCCCGGCCCCCGCATGGCGGAGGCCGAGCGCCGGCAGGCCTACGAGTACTCCCGCTGCATCACCTGCGGCAACTGCCTGGACGTCTGCCCGCAGGTCAACGACCGCTCCAACTTCATCGGCGCCGCGGCGATCGCGCAGGCGCGCCTCTTCAACAGTCACCCGACCGGAGCCATGAACGCCGCCGAGAGGCTGGAGGCCCTGATGGCCGACGGGGGTGTGGACGACTGCGGCAATGCGCAGAACTGTGTCCGGGCCTGCCCGAAAGAGATCCCGCTGACGACGGCGATCGCGGAGATGTACCGCGCGACGACGCTCTACGGGCTCAAGAAACTCTTCGGCGGCTGAGTCGTAAACCGTCAACCGTTAATCGTAAACCGTGAACCGTAAACCGTGAACCGTAAACCGTGAACCGAGGAGAGTCGCAGATCGGTTAACGGTTCCCGGTTCCCGGTTCACGAAACGTCTCTTATAATCCGCCCGCCCTTAAGCTCATGAAGGTCCACGAGTACCAGGCCAAGGCGATCCTCGCGCGCTTCGGGGTCGCGGTGCCTCGCGGCGAGGTGACCGACAACCCGGCCGAGGCGCGCGAGATCGCCAAGGGGCTGGGGGGCCGGGCCGTCGTGAAGGCTCAGATCCACGCCGGCGGGCGTGGAAAGGGGGGCGGCGTCAAGCTTGCCCGGAACCCCGAGGAGGCCTTCGCGGCGGCCAGAGCGATCCTGGGCATGACGCTCGTCACGCCCCAGACGGGGCCCGGCGGCCGCCTCGTGCAGAAGGTCCTCGTCGAGGAAGCGCTCGACATCGACCGCGAGCTCTACCTCGGCGTGACGCTCGACCGCGCGCGGGGGTTGCCGGCGATGATGGCCTCCCGGTCGGGAGGAGTGGAGATCGAGGAGGTCGCCGCCAGGGACCCTTCGGCAATCGCGCGGGAGGTCCTCGACCCGTTGTTCGGCCTCTTTCCGTTCCAGGCGCGCAAGCTCGCCTTCGCCCTGGGGCTCGCGGGCGACAGCTTCCGCAAAGGGGTGGCGTTCATGCAGGGGCTGTTCAGGGCGTATGTCGAGACCGACGCGTCGCTCGCGGAGATCAATCCGCTCCTCGTGACGAAGTCGGGAGACGTGCTCGCGCTCGACGCGAAGATGAACTTCGACGACAACGCGCTCTTCCGGCATCCCGACATCAAGGAGATGCGCGACCTTTCGGAGGAGGACCCGCTCGAGGTCGAGGCCTCGAAGTTCGGCTTGAACTACATCAAGCTCGACGGGAACGTCGGCTGCATGGTCAACGGAGCGGGGCTCGCGATGGCCACGATGGACCTGGTGAAGCTGGCCGGCGGCGAGCCCGCCAACTTCCTCGACGTGGGCGGGGGCGCCAACGAGGAGCAGGTCAAGAACGCCTTCCGCATCATCCTCTCCGACGGGAACGTGCGGGCCGTGCTCATCAACATCTTCGGCGGCATCATGCGCTGCGACATCATCGCCAACGGTGTGGTCGCCGCGGTGCGCGAGATGGGGCTCTCGATCCCGGTCGTCGCGCGCCTGGAGGGCACCAACGTCGATTCCGGCAAGCAGATCCTGCGCGAGTCGGGATTGAAGATCACGCCGGCCGACGGCCTGGCCGACGCCGCGCGAAAGGCCGTGGAGGCCGCGCGATGAGCGTTCCGGCCCTCCGTCGTCTCCCGTCTCCCGTCTTCCGTCTCCCGGTCCCAGGGTCGGCGTCATGAGCATCTGGGTCGGCAAGCCGACGCGCCTGCTCGTCCAGGGGCTGACGGGACGCGAAGGGACGTTCCATGCGCTCGCCTGCCGCGAGTACGGCACGCAGGTCGTCGCGGGCGTCACCCCGGGCAAGGGGGGGACGGTCCACGAGGGCATTCCCGTTTTCGACACCGTCGCGCAGGCCGTCGAGAAGACGGGCGCCGACGCGTCGATGATCTTCGTGCCGCCGCCCTTCGCGGCCGACGCCATCGTGGAGGCAGCCGACGCCGGAGTGGCCCTGATCACCTGCATCACCGAGGGGATCCCGACCAACGACATGATCCGCGCGAAGGCGGCGCTGGCCGCGCGCAGCGCTTCGGGCGCTCCCGTCCGCCTGATC
>JBOGJK010000414.1:0-1852 GCA_050745345.1 Thermoanaerobaculia bacterium | reverse complement strand
GCCGTCCCCGGCGGTTCGGCGCCCTCCAGGAAGCGCCGCAAGGCTTCGAGGTAGGGCTTCCCGCCGACGAGGGAGGCGTCGTTGTGGCGGGCGCCCGGGATCACGAAGAGCTCCTTCGGAGGCGCGGCGAGGGCGAAGAGCCTCCGCGTCTGCTGCGGCGGAACGACCTCGTCCCGCTCGGCCGCGACGAGAAGCTTCGGGACCGCGAGCCGCGCGGCCTTGCTCCCGTTGTCGAACTTGGTGCGCACGAGGAAGCTCGGAAGAAACGGGTAGACGCTCTTCGCCATCTCCGGGACGGAGAGAAAGGGCGCCTCCAGGATCAGCGCGCGGCACGGGCGGCGCAGGGCCGTCTCGATCGCCACGGCGCAGCCGAGCGACTCGCCGAACATCACGATGCGGCCGGGCGCGACGCCGCGCGCGGCGACCGCCCGCCAGATCGCCTCGCCGTCCTCGTAGAGTCCGTTCTCCGAGGGCTTGCCGCCGCTTTCGCCGTAGCCGCGGTAGTCGACGAGGACCACGTCGAGACCGAGCGCCGCGACGAGGTCCCGGGCCCGTTCGAGCCGGTGGCTGACGTTGCCGGCGTTGCCGTGGAAGAAGAGGAGCACGAGCTCGCCTCGCCCGCGGATCCACCAGCCGGAAAGACGCACGCCGTCCGCCGTCTCGACCGCCAGGTCCTCGGCCGTCAGGCCGTAGTCCTCCGGCCGCGCGTCGAGGGCCTTCTGCGGGAAGTAGATCAAGCGATCCTCGGAGGCGTAGAGCAGCGCCAGCAGGGCCACGAGAAGAGCGAGCAGAATGCCGGCGGCGGAGAGAATCATGCGGCTCGTCATCGGCCTCGCGGACCGGCCCTCGAGAGCCTGGATAATACGCCTCGACAGGAAGTATGTCCGGCCAGAGCCCCGACGCGCGCGATCGCTTCTTTCCCGGGAGCCTCTGCCACGACTGCGCGGCGCCCCCCCGCTACATCACCAACAGCCGCGGCTCGACGTTCCTCTTCTGCCCGCTCTGGAAACGCTACCCGCCGCAGCCGGTCCGGGCCTGCGAGAAGTTCACACCGCGCCCGCGCGCGGAAGGCGACGCCGGGCGCGGCGGCTACTAGCCCACGGGGGCCGGGCGCGCTCCTCGGAAAAGCCGCTTGAGCGCGCGCAGGAGCCAGGAAAACAGAAGCGCGGCGACCAGCACGACGGCGCCCGCCACGGCGAGCGCCGCCACCGGGTGCGCGACGGCGAGCCAGAGGAGCACCGCGACGGTGCCGTCCTCCGCCAGCGAAGCGGCCCAGTTGGTGACGGGCTCGGGGCTCGTGTTGATGGCGAGGCGCGCGGCCGACTTCAGGCCGTGGGCGGAAAGCGTGATACCGCCGCACAGGAGGAGGGCGATCACACGCCAGTGCTCCGGGGCGCCGGAAGTCGCGGCCCAGGCGAGCAGCGCCGAGGCCGGGACGCGCACGAAGGTCTGCACGGCGTCCCAGATCGTGTCGAGGTAGGGGATCTTGTCGGCGAGAAACTCGACGAGGTAGAGGCAGGCCGCCGTCACGATGACCCACGGGTGGGTCAGGATCGCGAGCTCGCCCGGAAGCTCGAGCCCGCCGGATCGCCCCAGGAAGCCCAGCACAGCCACCGTCGCGTAGAGGCGCAGCCCCGAGGCGAGCGAGGTGCCGGCCAGCAGGCCCATCAGGGCAATCGGGGAGAGAGAAGAGACCGTCTCCGGCATGTCAGAGCTGCGACGGCAGGAAGGGAGCCGACAGGAGGCGGCCGAAGGCGCCCCAGCGGTCCCGGTCGCCTGCCTCCGCCTCGACCCAGCGCCGGACCAGGTCCTTGCCGAGGTTGTAGGTGATGACGTAGCTGCGATACTGCGC
>JBOGJK010000413.1:0-2942 GCA_050745345.1 Thermoanaerobaculia bacterium | reverse complement strand
AGTTCAAGGACGCGGACCTGCTCGGCTTCCCGATCCGGATCAACGTCGGCGGACGCGCCCTGAAGGAAAACAATATCGAGATTGTGACGCGTCGGGACCGGAAGCTTCGCGCCGTTCCCCGCCAGGAAGCGGTTGCGGCGGTGCGGGAGGTGCGGCGGCAGCTCGCGGGAGGCGGATGAGAAAGATCGGGCCGGAAGAGGCCCTCGAGTACCACGCGCGGGGGCGCAAGGGGAAGATCGAGGTCGTCCCGACCAAGCCCTGCCGCACCCAGGAGGATCTCTCGCTCGCCTACAGTCCCGGGGTCGCCGAGCCGTGCCTCGCGATCGCGAAGGACCCCGAGAAGGTCTACGACTACACGGCCAAGGGCAACCTCGTCGCCGTGATCTCCAATGGCACGGCGGTGCTCGGCCTCGGGAACATCGGGCCGCTGGCCGCCAAGCCCGTCATGGAAGGCAAGGGGATCCTCTTCAAGCGGTTCGCCGACATCGACGTCTTCGACATCGAGGTGGACGCCGAGGACCCGAAGGCCTTCGTGGACACGGTGGCCCGGATCGCCCCGACCTTCGGGGGGATCAACCTGGAGGACATCCGGTCCCCGGAATGCTTCGAGATCGAGGAGGAGTTGAAGCGCCGGCTTCGGATCCCAGTCTTCCACGACGACCAGCACGGAACGGCGATCATCTCGGCGGCGGCCCTCTTGAACGCCCTGGAGATCGTCGGCAAGTCGATCGGCGAGGTCAAGGTGGTCTTCGTCGGCGCGGGCGCTTCGGCCATCGCCTGCGCGAAGCTGTACCTCTCTTACGGCGTCAAGAAGGAGAACCTCCGGCTGGTGGACAGGGCCGGGGTGATCTACGAGGGCCGCCAGGAGGACCTCAATCCGTACAAAGCGCAGTTCACCGTGAAGACCTCCGAGCGCACGCTCTCCGACGCGCTGGTGGGAGCGGATGTCTTCGTAGGGCTCTCGACCAAGGGCATCGTCTCGGGCGACATGATCCGGCGGATGGCGCGCGACCCGATCGTCTTTGCGCTCGCGAACCCCGAGCCCGAGATCACTCCCGAGGAGGCCCGGGCGGCGCGGCCCGACGTGGTCATCGCGACGGGGCGCAGCGACTACCCGAACCAGGTCAACAACGTCCTCGGTTTCCCCTTCATCTTCCGCGGGGCCCTGGACGTCGCCGCGACCGAGATCAACGAGCCGATGAAGATCGCGGCCTCGCAGGCGCTGGCGGCGCTGGCCAAGATGGACGTTCCCGACTCGGTCTCCAAGGCCTACGGCGGCCAGAGCTTCCGCTTCGGGCGCGAGTACCTGATCCCCAAGCCCTTCGACTTCCGGGTCCTGCTCTGGGTCGCGCCCGCGGTGGCCGAGGCGGCGATGAGGTCCGGCGTTGCCCGCAAGCCCATCACCGACATGAGCGCCTACCTGCGCCGGCTCGAGGCGATGCTCTCTCGGTCGCGCGAAGTGATGAGCGTCGTCCTCCAGAAAGCCAGGCGCGACCCGAAGCGCATCGTCTTTCCCGAGGGGGAGGATCCGAAGATCCTGCGGGCCGCCAAGATCCTGGCGGAGGAGGGGATCTGCCGGCCGATCCTGCTCGCGCGGGAGCAGAAGGTCCACGACCTTGCGAGGGAGCTGCAGCTTCCGATGGATCGGATCGACTTCGTGCACGCGGAGAGCTCGCCCAAGCTCGCGCAGTACGCTCTCCGTCTGGCCGAGCTGCGCCGGCGCTCGGGCGTGACCGCGGAGACTGCGGCGCTCCTGGTGCGCGTCCGTAACTACTTCGGGCCATTGATGTTGGATGCCGGTGACGCGGACGGCGTGATCTCCGGCTTGACACAGTCCTATCCCGACACCATCCGGCCGGCCTTGCAGATCGTCGGCACGGCGCCCGGGGTCAAGCGCGTTTCGGGCCTCTACATCCTGATCCTGAAGGATCGCACGTTCTTCTTCGCCGACACGACGGTCAACATCGACCCCACGGCCGAGGAGCTGGCCGAGATCGCGCAGCTGACTGCCGACGCGGTCAAGCGCTTCGACATGGAGCCGTCGCTCGCGATGATCTCCTTCTCGAACTTCGGCTCGAACACGCACGAGAAAGCGCTCAAGGTCAAGCGTGCGGTGGAGCTGGTCAAGTCGGCGCGCCCCGACCTGCCGGTCGAGGGCGAGATGATGGCCGACCTAGCGGTCGTGCCCGAGATGCTCGCGGCCGACTACCCCTGGGCCGCCCTCCACCGGCCCAACGTCCTGATCTTCCCGGACCTCCAGTCGGCCAACGCGGCCTACAAGCTCGTCTGGCGCCTGGCCGGCGCCGAGGCGATCGGCCCGATCCTGCTCGGCATGAAGAGCCCCGTCCACGTCCTCCAGCGCGGCGAGGACGTCGCCGACATTGTCAACATGGCCGCGATCGCCGTCGTGGACGCGCAGGAGAAGGCGGCGCGGCAGGCCAGATAGCGGTCCGCCGCCTCCCCGCGCTTCGATTCCCCTTCGTTCCCCTCTCGAATCCCTCCGCTCCCCTCCTCGCGACAATTAAGTAAGCGAAGGTTCGATTCCATCGGCGAGCGGGCCGGAAGGATCTGACGGCGGCCCGCATCCCTTTCGCCGATCGGCTCTCGAAAAAGCGAGTGCGTCATGGCCGCCCGGCGGCGGCCCTGCGGAAGGAGTGCGTCATGGAGGAGGGTTCTATCGGTCTTCGTGCTCGGCGTATTTCTCGCGTCGATGACTCCGGTCCGGAAAGGCCGTGGCGACGCCCCGGATGCCGGCGCAAGCGAGGCGGCTCGAGTGCCGCTGCGCGGGCTCTCCGGGAGCCGCTGCTCTGGGTCTTGCTTCTGCTCTCCCCGGAGGCTTTGTGGGCCGGCGGCCCCTACCAGTTCTACGGCGTCACCCCCTGCCGAATCGTGGATACGCGGGGGCCCGTCGGGGTCAACGGCGGACCGGCGCTTTCCTCGGG
>JBOGJK010000412.1:0-3403 GCA_050745345.1 Thermoanaerobaculia bacterium | reverse complement strand
CTCGTATATTGTCATCCGCTGGGCGCCGCCTCGAACGCCTCGAGGTCGCGCCGCGACCCATGACCCCGTACCTGGCCGACTGCCACCTTCACTTCGAAGGGTGCCTTCCGGAGGAGACGGTCCGCGCCCTCGCCCTGCGGGCGGGGCATCGCTTCGCGGACGCGGCGGCCTTTGCGAAGGAGCGCGGGCAGACCCGCGGCGCCGCGGGCTTTCTGGCGCTGTACGCGGAGGTCTGCCGTCTTTTCCGCGGCCCCGAGGACTACTTCGCGGCGGCCCGCGCCGTCGCAGAGCGCCTCTTCCGGGACGGCGTGGCCTACGCCGAGGTGTATGTCTCCCCGGAGGTCTTCTCGCGCCTGAACCTGCCCGCGGCGGAATGCCTTGCCGCAGTGGCCGCGGCCTTCGCGGAGGAGGGGCAAGAGCGGGCGCGCTGCCGCATCCTGCTCGATGCCGTGCGCCACTGGGGTTCCGACTCGGCCGAGCGCGTGCTCGACCTCTACGAGCGGCGGCCGGTGCCGGGGGTCGTGGGCTTTGGTCTGGGCGGAGACGAGGCCGCGTTGCCGGCGGCCGCCTTCGCCGACGTCTATCTGCGCGCGCGAGCGCTGGGGCTGCGGACCTCGGTGCACGCGGGGGAGTGGGCGGGCGCGGACTCGGTCGTGGAGGCTCTCGACACGCTGCGTCCCGACCGGATCGATCACGGCGTTGCGGCCGCGGCGAGCCCGGCGCTGCTCGCGCGGCTGGCGGAGGAAGGCACGGTGCTCCTGGTCGCCCCGACGAGCAATTGTGCCACGGGCGCCGTTGCGAGCCTCGCCGCCCACCCGCTGGCTCGCCTTCTGGAGGCCGGGGTGCACGTGGCGATCTGCGCGGACGATCCGCTCCTGTTTGCGACCTCGACGAAACGCGAGTACGAGATCCTGCGGGAGCAGTTCGGCCTCGGACCGCAGGAGCGGCGGCGCTGCGCGGAGAACGCCTGGCGCGCGGCCTTCTGTACGGCGGCACAGCGCCAGGCGGGCCTGGCCGCTCTGGCGCAGGCGGATCTGTAGCGTCTCCGGCTTCAGGGGTGGGGCGCGGCTATTGGCCGCCGCCGGCGAGAGTCCTGTCGTAGAGCTCGCGGTACCGGACCACGATCGCGTCGGTCGGGAAGGTCTCCACGGCGTGTCGCCGCGCCCGGCGCGAGAAGTCGGCCCATTTCTCCGGATCGCGCAGAAGCGTCAGGGCCGCCTCCGCCATCCCTTCGACGTCTCCCACCGGCCGCAGGTAGCCGTGCGCGCCGTCGGTGACGACCTCGGGGAGCCCGCCCGCGCTGGTTCCGATCACGGGCACCCCGCAGGCCATCGCCTCCAGGGCCGCCAGCCCGAAGGACTCCGCGTCGGAGGGGAGCAGGAAGAGCCTGGCGACCGGCAGGATGGTTTCGATCGAGGCGACGTTGCCGAGGAACGCCGTCCGGTCTGCGAAGCCGCCGCTCTCGGCGAGGCGCTCCGCCGCCGAGCGGTCCGGTCCGTCGCCGATCAAGAGCAGGCGGGCCGGCATCTCCCGTCGGATGCGGTCGAAGACGGCGAGCACGTCGGCGATGCGCTTGACGGGGCGGAAGTTGGAGACGTGAGCGACGACGCACTCGCCGGGCGAGAAGAGTGTGCGCGCGTAGGGGGACGCGCCGTCGGGCCGGTAGAGCTGCCCGTCCACGAAGTTGGGGATGACCGCGACCTCTCGCCCTACGGAGAACTCCCGGACCGTCACGTCCCGCAGATAGCGCGACACGGCGGTGACGGCGTCGCTCTGCTCGATGCCGTAGCGCGTGATCGGCAGATAGGAGCGGTCCTGGCCCACGATCGTGATGTCGGTGCCGTGCAGCGTCGTGACGACCTTGAGGCGGAGCCCCGAGGCGAGACTCATGTCGCGCGCCAGGATCGCCGAGATCGCGTGGGGCAGGGCGTAGTGGACGTGGAGCAGGTCGAGCCCCGAGTAGGAGGCGACCTCCGCCATCTTCGTCGAGAGGGCGAGCGTGTAGGGGGGCGAGACGAAGAGAGGGTAGGTCGGCGCCACCACCTCGTGGAAGTAGACGCGGGGACGCGGCAGGGCGAGCCGGGAGGGAAGGGCGTAGGAGATGAAATGGACCTCGTCGCCGCGGTCGGCGAGCGCGATCCCGAGCTCGGTCGCGACGACGCCGCTGCCGCCGAAGGTGGGGTAGCAGGTGATTCCGATCTTCACGCGCGGCTCCGCCTTGGGTGAGAATTGAGCCGGCGCATCAGAACCCCGGCTCGAACCCCTCGAATGCGGCGACCGGATCGTCGATCCTCGGAGGCCGCGTCGAGACGAACCCCTCGCCGAACTCGACGCCGATCAGGAACCCGAAGTGCCGCGCGCGCGCCTCGATCATGGCGAGGAAGGATTGCTGCGAGAGCATCGTCTGGGGTTCCTTCGAGCTCGGGTCGTGGAACTGGCTCGAGAAGGCCAGGATGGCCTCGAGGCGCCTGGGCCAGACGGCCGTGACGTCGACGACGAGGTTGGGCTCGTGCAGGTACACGGTCGAGAAGAAGATCGTCTGCTGCGGGCGGTGCGCGGGGTATCGCGTCTCGAGCTTGCGCAACCCGGCGTAGAAGGCGGCGTCGGCGACGAGCCGTCCGGCGCGCGCGTGATCGGGATGGCGATCCTCCGGGTAGGAGGTGAGCAGGAGCCGAGGCCGCTCGCGCCGGATCAGGTCGATGAGGGCGAGCTCGTTTTCCCGGGTCTGCCGCAGCCCGCCGTCACCGAAATCGAGCGTCTCCCGGAAGTCGGCGCCGAGGATCTCGGCCGCGCGAAGCGCTTCGCGCTCGCGCGCCGCCACTTCGCCGCGAGTGCCCATCTCGCCGCGCGTCAGGTCGACGAGGGCGAAACGACGGCCGCGCGCCTTCAGCGCGACGAGCGTCCCGGCGCAGGTCAGCTCGACATCGTCGGCGTGCGCCGCGATCGCGAGGACGTCAACGGGCATCGCCTCCTCCTGTCTCGGCCCGGCCCGCTCCCAGGTTCACGATCACGGCCCCCTCGAGCGAGCCGGTTGCGGCCTCCCGGATGGCGGCGAGCGACTCTTTCCCGTGAGCGAGCAGCGGCACGAGCGGCGGGTAGAGCCGCTCGGCAGCGGTGCCGTTGGGCCGGAGCATCGTCTCGAGCCTCCGGCGGCGGGCAAACGACGTCGCGTCCCGGCGCTCGGCGGCCTTCCGGATCCGCTCCTGCAGCTGCTCCAGCGAATACGTGGCCTTCTGGCGCGTGGTTTGGAGGGCCGCCGGAAGCGCGGGATCGAGCTTGGCGAGAGCGGGCTCGAGCGCGGCAAGCCCGTGGGCGAGCGACTCGGCGAGCCGGCCCACCTCGTCGGCCTGCGGCGCCGGCGCGGCCGCCGCCGCCGGTACCTCGGCCAGCAGCTCCTCGGGCG
>JBOGJK010000411.1:0-7805 GCA_050745345.1 Thermoanaerobaculia bacterium | reverse complement strand
GGTTGGAGATGATCGAGGCCAATCCCTTCTGGCCGCCGGCCGAGCCGCGCGGGCGCATCCGCATGGTCCCGAGCGGCAGATCGATGTCGTCGGACACGACACAGAGGTCCGAGGGGTCGATGCCGTTCTTTTGACAAAGAGCCCGAACCGCCTCGCCCGAGGCGTTCATGTAGGTCTGCGGGAGGGCCAGCAGCACCGGTGTTCCCTCGATCGACCCCCGCCCGACCCGCGCCCCGCTCTCGCGCGAACGGATCCGGATCCTTTCCCGCGCGGCGAGGCTCTCCACCACCCGGAAGCCCGCGTTGTGGCGCGTCTCCGCGTAGCGGTCGCCGGGGTTGCCCAGGCCGACGATCGCGAGCAGGCGCTACTTCTCCTTCTTCTCCTTCTCCTTCTCCTTCGCCTTTTCCGCCTTCTCGGGCTCGGCCGCTTCCTCTTCCGTTGCGACCTTCCCCTTCTTCAAGACCTCGGGCTCGGTCGGCTCGACTGCGGCTTCCGCAGCGGCGACGGCCGGCTCCTTCTCCTGGGTCGGGTGGGCGACGTGCACCAGGACCTTGTCCGGGTCGTCGATGACCGTGACCCCCTCGACGGGAGGCAGGCTCGCGATGCGCAGGGCGTCGCCGATGCCGAGCTCCGACACGTCGAGCGGGAGGTGGGCCGGGATGTTGCCCGGCAGACACTCGATCTCGACCTCGCGCGTCACGAAGTCGAGGATGCCGCCCTCAGTCTTCACGCCCTTGGCGATTCCGACGACCTCGATCGGAACCTTCACCCGGATCTTGGCGTCCATCAGGACGCGCACGAAGTCGATGTGGAGGGGCTCCCGCGAGACCGGGTCCCGCGCGAGCTCGCGGATCATCGCGTGCCGGCTCTGGTCGGAGCCCGCGAGCTTCAGTAGGAAGATGGCGTTCTCGCCGGCCCCCGCCCGGAAGGCGTCGGTCAGGGCCCGGCGCTCGAGCTGGATCGGGACGTTGGGCTTGCCCGCGCCGTAGACGACGGCCGGTATGCGCCCCTTCGCGCGGGCGCGGCGGGCCTCGTTTTTGCCGGTCTCGGTCCGGCGCTCGACGTTCAACTCGATCGTTTTCATGGCTTTCCCCGCGCGGCCTGCCGCGCAAAGGGCGCGATTCTACACAAAAAGCGAGGAAACGGAAGCCCCTTCGTGGATCCGCTGAATCGCCTCCCCGAGCAGGGGCGCGATCGAGAGAGGCCGGATCCGAGGGCAGCGGGCCACCGCCGCGTCGAGCGGGATCGTGTTGGTCACGAGCAGGCTCTCCAGGCGCGAGGCCTCGATCCGCTCCAGGGCGGGGCCCGAGAGCACCGGATGCACGGCCGCCGCGAAGACGCGCCTGGCCCCCTGCGCGCGCAGGGCCTCCTCGGCCTGCACCAGCGTGCCGGCCGTGTCCACGATGTCGTCGAGGACCAGCACGTTCTTGCCCTCGACGTCGCCCACGACGTGGGCGACCTCGATCTCGTTCTTGCCCGTGCGCCGCTTGTCGATGATCGCGAGCGAGGCGTTCAGGCGCTTTCCGATGGCGCGGGCCCGGGCTACCCCGCCGACGTCGGGCGAGACGATGACCACGTCCTCGAGCTCCAATTTCCGGATCGCCTCGAGCAGGACCGGCGCCGCGAACAGGTGGTCGACCGGGATGTTGAAGAAGCCCTGGATCTGCGCGGCGTGCAGGTCCATCGTCAGGATGCGGTCGGCCCCGGAGGCCGTCAGCAGGTCGGCCATCAGTTTGGCCGCGATCGGCACCCGGGGCTTGTCCTTCTTGTCCTGCCGGCCGTAGCCGAAGTACGGCATGACCGCGGTGATCCGCGAGGCCGACGAGCGGCGAAAGGCGTCGAGCAGGATCAGGAGCTCCATGACATGGTCGTTGACCGGGCTGCAGGTCGGCTGGACGACGAAGGCGTCTGCGCCGCGCACGTTCTCGTCGATCTGGCAGTAGTTCTCTCCGTCGGAGAAGTTGTAGAGCGTCAGCTCCCCGAGCGGGATCCGGAGGTAGTCGCAGATCTCGCGGGCGAGCGCCGGGTGCGCGCGCCCCGAGAAGATCTTCAGCTCGCCGTAGGAGAAGTTGGCAACCAAGCGCGCGCGATTCTACGCGGTCTGGCGCCCGCGCGGTAGACGGGAGACGGGAGACGGGAGACGGCGCGCGATGGCACCCACCGTCTACCGTCTATCCGTCTACCGTCTTCCGGCCCTGCGAGAGGGGCGCGATGGCTGGGGCGGGAGGACTCGAACCTCCACATGCCGGCTCCAAAGGCCGGTGCCTTACCAGTTTGGCGACGCCCCAACGAAGCGATTCTACGCTCGCGGCGCGGAGTCGTCGTCGGCGCCGACGCGGCGCCGGTACTCCTCGCGCCCGATCGTCCGGCAGGCGAGCACGCGCGCCTCGGGGTGCCGGCGCGAGAGCTCGTCCCTCGCGCGCGCGCCGGCTCCCGCCAGCACGATCGCCGAGCCCGAGCCCGCGACGGCGCACTCCTGGGCGAAGCGCCGTGCGCTCGCGAGCAACGCCGCCAGCTCCGGGCGAACCTCGACGGCCGCGCGCTCCAGATCGTTCGGCCCGAAGAAGCGGCCGCTGTCCTCGATTTCGAGCCTCGCCGGAGGAGCGGATGCGGCGCCCACACGGTCGAAGGCCGCGTAGGCTTCCGCCGTGGAGATCGAGAAGGGCGGAATCAGCAGCAGCAGATCGACCGGCGGCCGGTCCTCCCGCGCGGTGACTCGCTCGCCCCGGCCGGAGACCTCCGCCTCGCCGCCCACGAGGAAGAACGGGACGTCGCTGCCGAGGGTCGCCGCCGCGGCGGAGAGCTCCTCCTCCGAGGCGGAGAGGCGCCAGAGCCGGCGGAGGAGCCGCAGCGTCGCGGCGGCGTCCGCGCTTCCGCCGCCCAGGCCCGCGCCGACCGGGATTCGCTTCGTCAGGCGCAGGCGCGCCCGCGGCTCGACGCCGCATCGCCGGGCGAGCGCGAGCGCCGCCCGGACGACCAGGTTCGACCGGTCGGCCGGAAGATCCGCCGGCTCGCACACGAGCTCGAGAACGTCAGCCTCCCGCGCCTCGATCGCGTCCTCGAGATCGATTGTCACGAAGCGCGAACGGATCTCGTGGAAGCCGTCGGGGCCAGGGGGGCCGACTCGCAGCTCGCGGTTGACCTTCGCGGGAGCGCCGGCCCGGAGGGAAAGTCCCGAGCCCCGGGTCACGGGATCCACTCGGCCGCGATCCGCTCGAGCCGCAGCTTGCTCCCCGAGCGTCTCTCCTCGATGTCGATCCGCTCCGGCCAGGGGTCGCGGGAGCCGGAAAACCGGGCCGTGAGCTCCCCTTCCGGGCGGTCCATTCTCAGCGAAACGAGCTCGCCGCGTCCGAGGTCGAAGACGCCCTCCACCGCGTCCTCGCCGACCCAGCGCATCAGGACCTCGGAGCCGTCGATACCGGCGATCGTCGGGGGCCCTCCGATCCAGGTGCCGGCCAACACGGCCCGAAGCTGCCGGGCAGGCAGAGTCAGGGGCTCGAGCTTCTCCCCGCGCAGGCGCCCTTCCTCGTAGACCGCGATCGGAGAGCCGAACGGACCCGAGAGCGTCCCCTCGACACGCTCACCGCGCAGGCGCACGGCGAGCGTGCCGCCGGTGCGCAGGAGCTTCTGCGACAGTGCCGCCTCGTAGAGGAGATTGGCGTCGCCAGCCTTTCCCGTACGCGCGGCGAAGGCTTCCCACGCACGCAGCGCGCTCTCTGCGCGCTCTTCGGAGGCGGGCGCGAAGGATCGGGCGCCCCTCGAGGCGCACGCGGCGGAAAGCAGCGCGGCGAGCAGAGCGCAGACGAGTCGGCGCCCCACCGGACCGGCCCGCGGTCAGCGGCCCGTGAGCCGGGCCCGCGACTGCTCGAGCTTCTGCCGGATCTTCTCCGGCTCCTCGGGCTCGAGGGTCAGGGCCCGCTCCCAGTGGGCGATCGCCTTCTCGACGTTGCCCAGGCGGGCCTGGAGATCTCCCAGGTGTTCCTCGATCGTCGGATCCTCCGGCTCCCGCCGGTGCGCCTCGGCGAGGTTCCTCTCGGCGGCCTCGAGCTTGCCCAGCCGGAAGCAGGCCCAGCCGAGCGAGTCGAGGTAGGCACCGTTGCGCGGCTCCCGAGCCACGGCCTTCTGGAGCAGGGTGTAGGCCTCCTCCAGGTGCACTCCTTTGTCGGCCCACATGTAGCCGAGGTAGTTCTGCGCCGAGGAGTCGTTGGGCCGCTGGGCCAGGAGCTTGCGGAACGCGTCCTCGGCCTCGGTGAAGTCGCCCGCCCGCTCGAGGCTCGAGCCGAGGCGAAAGAGCATCTCCTCGCTCTCCGGGAAGCGCCGCGCTCCCTCCTGCGCGACGCGGGCCGCGGCGTCGAAATCCTTCAGCCGCGCCCAGGCGTCGGCGGCGGCCAGGATCCGCTCCGGGTCCTCGGAGGAGGCCAGCCCCGCGAGCATCTCCTCTCCCTTCTTGCGGTCGCCGGAGCGGATCGTGAACTCGGCCACGTCCGCCGTCCACTCCGGTTCGCGCGGCTCGAGAGCCGCCGCGGCCCGCGCCCTGGCGAGGCCGCAGGCCGAGTCCTCGGTTTCCCGGCAGGCGCCGAGCAGGATGCGCAGCGCCCGCGACTCGACCTCCGAGGAGGTGACCGCAAAGGACTCCAGGATCTTGCGGGCGCCCGCGTAGTCCTTCCGCAGGAACGCGAGGAACCCGAGCTCGGTATGGGTGGCCTTCTTCGATTCCGCCTTTCGAGGATCGTCCCCGGCGCGCCGGAGGAGATCGTCCAGAATCGACGACGCCTCGTCGAAGCGCCGCTCGCGAACCAGCTCCGCGGCCAGAGCCCGCGCGGTGGCGTCGTCTTCGGGGTCCGCTTCCCGAAGAGCGCGCAGGATCTTCTCCCCTTCGGGCACGTCCCCTTTCTCGAAGAGGACCTGCGCGAGCAGCCTTCGGATCGCGCGGTTTTCGGGACGGCGCGCCGCGAGCTGCCTCGCGAGCTTCTCCGCCTCGGCGAAGCGCCCGGCGCGCGCCAGATCGAGCGCAATCCGCTCCTCGATTGCCCCGCTGTCGGGGTCCGTCTTCTGGAGAGACTGGAGAACGGCCAGAGCCTCGTCCAGCCGGTCCTCCTCCTCGTACAGCTCGATCAGGGCGGCCGCCATCTCGCGGTCTCCCGGGTTCGCCTCGTAGAGCTCGCGATAGAGCTGCTCGGCCTCACGGGTCCGGCCGCTCTTCGCCTTCGCCTCCGCCGAGAGGCGCATCAGGCCGGGCTGCCGGCGCGACTGGGGCACCGCTTCCAGCACCCGGGCGGCCTGGGCCGGACTGCCCGAGGCGAGCAGCGCCCGGGCGAGCGACACCGCCGTCGCGGGATCTCCCGGGACGAGGTCGTTGGCAGCCTTGAGCTCGGCAATCGCGGCCTCCAGGCGCGAGGGCTCCCTCTCCGAGGCCGCGAGCTCGAGCGACCCGACCAGCCGATGCGCCTCCGGAAGCTGTGGGTCGAGGCGCACGGCTTCCCGCGCCTGCCGGAGAGCCTCCTCCCCGACGTTCAGGTCGCGCAGCAGCTGCGCGTATTCGTAGCGGACGATCGCGTCGTCCGGCAGCTTCTCGATGACCCTCCGGTAGAGCTCGAGCGCCTCCTGGAACCGGCCATCGGCCATGGCCGTCCGGGCGCGCAGGAAGAGGCGGCGGACTTCGGTCGCCGGCTCCGCCGGTTGGGCCTGGACCCCGGCGGCGAGCGACCCGCAGACGCAGAGGAGCGCCAGCAGCCTCTTCACCCGCACACTCTAGCAGGGTGCGGAAGAAGGGTGTAGAGCGGCGTTGCGGGCGCCGCGGGGCCGGAGGCCAGGAGCCGCGACTCGGGCGTGTCCCGGCGCGCCGTCGGGGAGCGGCGAGGTGACTTTCGGCTGCGGCGGTCGCTCCGCGACCGGCAGCCGAGAGTTTTCAGCCGAGCCCCGGTGTCCGGCCCCGGCTCTGGAGTCGATTGGCCGCCAATCGCGAAGCGAACGCCTGCGGACTCCCCGCACACGACGCCTGCGTCCCTTCTTCCGCAACCCGCGAGCGCCCCCGGCGCGCCGCGCCGCGCTCGGCGGATCGCGCGGCGGGCTGCCCACACGGGTTATGCTGCCGGACCTCGAGGAGACGCGATGAACTGGTCTTCCCTTCTCGCCGCGGCCGCCGCCGCGGTCCCCGTGGCGGCCGGGATCCTCTGGGACGAAGGGTTCGGGCAGGCCGCTCTGTGGGCCGACGGAAACGCCGAGGTCTCGACCTACCACGCGCGCGACACCAAGTACGGGATCGCGCGCGCTTCGCGGGCGATCCTGGTCGTCGTGGCCGAGGACTTCCGCCGCGAAGAGCTCGTCAAGGCCGACCGCCCCGAGGGAGAGCCGCGCACCCGGCGCGTGCTCAAGCTCAACCACGTGCGGGCGATCCCAACCGGCCTCTACACGTACCAGCAGATGCTGTCGGTCTTTCTCGGCGCGCGGCGCCTCGAGCCGGTCAAGCTGACGGTCACAAGCCACGAGTGGTGCGGCAACAGCTTCATCGAGTGGCGGGAGGACCGGCGCCTGCTCTCGATCCGCTCGTACTTCGAGTCGGTGGCGGACCGGGACCTGCCCCTCTGGCCGGCAGACGCGCTCTTCTACGACGAGCTCCCGCTGAAGCTGCGCTCCCTCGACTTCGACCGCACGCGCGAGGGAAAAGTGACCGTGATCGACTCCCTCTTTTCGAACAACCCCTCGCCTCCCTCCTTCCGGCCGGCGAAGCTGACCGTCACGCGCGGCGCTCCGGGGATCTTTCGCGTCGCGCTCGAGCGCGAGGGCGCGCGCGATCTCTTCGAGTTCAACGCGGAGTTCCCGCACCGCCTGCGCCGCTGGGAGCGCTCCGACGGGGGCCTCCTCACGCTCGTCGACTCGCGCCGCATTCGCTACTGGGAAAAGAACCTTCCCGGCGACGAGAATCTGCTCCCCGCGGCCCCTGCGCGATAATCGAAGGGATGGCATGACGCGACTCGGGCAACTCCTCGTGCGGGCCGATCTCGTCTCCGAGAACCACGTGGCCCGCGCGCTCGGGGTGCAGCACTTCGCCGGAGGACGGATCGGAACGCTCCTGCTCGAGCGGGGAGCGCTCCACGAGGATGACCTCGGGCGCACGCTCGCCCAGCAGCATGACTGCGAGTGCGTGCCCTGGACGCTGCTCGGCAACGTGGCGCCGGCGGCCATTGCCGCGCTGCCCGCCAAGTTCGCGATCCGCCACTGCGCCGTTCCCTGGGATCGCGGCGAGGGGTTCCTGCGGATCGCGTTGCGCGATCCTTCCGACCTCCGGATCCTCGACGAGCTCTTCTTCGTCACCGGACGCAAGATCATTCCGGGTATGGCGCCCGAGGTGAGGATCTTCCACGCGCTCGAGAAGTACTACGGGGAGCGGCGAACGCCCCGCTACGCGATCCTGGCGGAGAAGCTCTCGCGCATTTCCAGCCGGCCTGTCGCGCGCCCGCCCGGCCCGCCGCCGCCGCCCGACTTCTTCCCGGAATCCCCCCCGCGCGTTGCTCCGGCGGCCGCCCCTCTCGGCGGCGCGGAGGGGGCAAATCCACCCGAGATTGCCGCTGCCGTCAGGATCCCCGACGCGCCGGTGACACCCTGGGCGCCGGTGACGCCTTCCTCCCCCGGCGCCTCGGGCGAGCCGGAAGAGGAGATGATTTCCTGGGACGAGCTGTCGCCTCCCGCTCTGTGGATCCCGGAGCCGATCTCACTGGAGGGGACCGGCCCGAAGGCAGCCGCGCCTCCCGCCGCTCTCCCCGCGCCGCCGGCGGCGCGCGTGACCCCGGCGCCCGGCCCGGCCC
>JBOGJK010000410.1:0-2859 GCA_050745345.1 Thermoanaerobaculia bacterium | reverse complement strand
CACTCGTACCGGTCGGACCCAACTCCGGCGTCGTACTCCGCCTCCCCATTCGCGCAAACCCCTGCCGGACCCCCAATCCCCGCCGTCACACCCTGGCTGAACGTTCGGCTCCGAGCCTTGCCCGCCCCCGCATGACTGAACTCCAACCGATACCCGAGCCCCGGCAAATCGACTGCGAGATCCGCAAACGTCGCCACGCCCCCGATGGCCGCCGCGGAGGTCGTTCCACCCAGGACGGCGCCCGACGTCCCGGTCCCTGGCAGGATCCCCGCCGTTACCAATCCTGTATCGCACACAACCACGTTCCCACCGTCGTCCGTCACTTCTAACTGCGGCTGCGGCGTCAGAGCCGACCCCACTCCCTCACAGCCCGCCACGTCCCGCCCCACCACCAAATGACGCACCCGACAATTCGTATTGCGGAACAAGCCGAGACCGAAGATCTGTTCCGTCGCGACGGCGACGCTCGGCGCGCCGTCCTGCGGGAACTCCGCGAGGGCCACTGCCCGCGCCGACCCTCCTGAATACAAGAGCGTGGAAGGGAAGAGCTGGCCGTCCCCGTCATTGAGAAGGATCGCAACCGCGGGGGCTCCGCCTCCCACCACGGCGGCGTCGGCCGCACCATCCCGGTTGAAGTCCCCAAGCCGGAACCACTCTCCTCCCAGCGGCAGGCTGGTGTAGGCGGGTGCGCCGAAGTGGCCCTCGCCGTCGCCGGACGCGATGGCGAGAGACGGCGCCCCGAGTGCGTCCTGCGCGGTCGCCGCGAGATCGAGTCTTCCATCCCCGTTCATGTCTTCGATAGCCACGAAGACCGGGCTGAATCCGATCGGAACGAAGGAGATCGAGAAGAACCCTCCGGTTCCATCGCCGAGCAAGACGGAAAGATTGCCCGCGCCGCTGTTGGCCGTGACGACGTCGAGAATCGAGTCGCCGTCCAGGTCGGCGAGAGCGAGCGAGTACGGCGAGACTCCCGCGGCATACTGCAAGGCCGGAAGGAAGGATCCGAGCCCTGTTCCCTTCAGAATGGAGACGCTGTTCGAGTAGGGACTGGCCAGGGCCGCGTCGAGCTTTCCGTCGCGGTTGAGATCACCGAGGACGACGGCCCGAGCCCCTCGTCCAACGGCGAACCTCGTCGGATCCGCAAAGCGTCCACCCCCGATTCCCCGGAAGACAACGGCGTTGTCGAAGCCCGCCGCGACGAGGTCGATGGCACCGTCGCCGTCGAGGTCCCCCGCCGCCACGCCGGCGATCGCGTCGAGGGCGTCCAGAAACAGGAAATCGAACTCCGCCGATGGGTTGGACAGAAGAATCGAAAGACCGTAGTAGGAGGCGACCACGAAGTCGGGCGTGCCGTCGGAATTGAGATCCGCAGCGACGAGATCGCTCGGGCCGCCACCGATCGTGAGGAGCGGAGGAAGCTCCAGGCGAGGCCCCGGCGCGCTCAGAAGCACAATCGGCCCACCGCCGTCGAAACCGATCAAGTCCGAGATTCCATCGCGGTTGAGATCCGCGGCGAAAACGGGGGCGAAGGCCAGGTCCCCCCCGTAGGCGGTGGGAAATGCGCCCGACCCGTCTCCGAGAAGGAAGCGGGTGGGACCGGATCCGAAATAGCTCGCGTACCCGGCGAAGAGATCCACCAGACCATTCCCGTCGAAGTCTCCCGAGATCACGGTGCTGGCGCCCGAGGGAACGGAAATCGATCCGGCCGTGAAGGAGCCGGCGCCGGAACCGAGGAGGAGTCGGATCTCCGGCCCGAGGGACGCGGCGATATCGAGATTTCCGTCGACGTTGAAGTCGTCGAGCACGATCGAGCCTGGAAAGCCGCCGATATCGAGGTTCTGTGCCGGTGGATAGGGCCCCATTCGGCGCCCGAAGACGAGCGAAAGCGTGCCGGAATTGGCCACGACGAGGTCGTCGAGGAGGTCGCCATCGAGATCTCCCGCTTCCACCGCGATCGCGGAGGGACCGACGGGGAGATTCAGACCCTGAGTCAGAAGGCCTCCGGCAGAGTTGAAGTAGAGCGTGAGAGACGACCCGTTGTAGTGGTCGAGGGCAGCTATGTCCAGCCGGCCGTCTCCGTTGAAGTCCCCCGGCGCCAGGAGCTCGGCGTCGTTCGACAGGAACAACTGAGTGACGGGCGCGAACGTCCCGTCTCCCTTTCCAAGCGCCACTTCCAGCCTCGGATCGCCATGCGACACGAGAAAATCGAGGTTCCCGTCACCATCGAGATCGCCCGTCACGATCCGGTGTCCGAAGGGAGTGGGCAGAGCCACTTCGGCAGGATCGCCGAACGAACCTTGCGGGTCACCGAGGAGGATGAGGACCTTGCCGTAGCTCAACGCTGCGACATCCAGATTCGCGTCGCCGTCAAAATCCGCAAGCGCCAGATCCAGTGTCGAAGCCGAAAGCCGATAGGCCCTCGCCGCCGGCCCGAACGACGCCTTTGGGCAGTCGGGGCAAGGAGCGACCGCAGCGCCAACGGCGGAAACGAGAAAGAGGCAGGAGAGAAGAAGGACCGGGGCGGCGAACCATCTCGCCGCCCCGTGGAGGAGGCGTCCCCAGAAACGGATCACCGGCGGCCGGGTCCGGCTCGAAAGCCGACCCGATCCGATACCGCTACTGGGCGAAGTAGCCGGTGACGTCGATGACGACGTGGCTGGTGCCGGGCTGCGCCGTCCCGTACACGACCGAGATGCTCAGGGCCCCCGCCGTCAACGGCACGATCGCCCCATTGGCGATCGCCGGCTCCCCCGCCGCCGCGTTGATCGTCGAGACCAGAGGCCTCGTCGTGTTGAACGGCCAGATCGTGAGGAATCCCGCCCTCGTCGGAGCGACCATCGTCACGTTCAACGTCGCCGC
>JBOGJK010000409.1:0-1514 GCA_050745345.1 Thermoanaerobaculia bacterium | reverse complement strand
CGCGGACGGAGGGCACCTCTACGTGTTCTTCGTGTACGGCATGCACCATTGCGTCAACGTCGTGACGCGCCGGGCCGGGCAGCCGGAAGCCGTGCTCCTGCGCGCCGCGGAGGGACCGCTGGATGCGCCGCGGCTGCTCGCGGGCCCGGGGCGCCTCGGCAAGGCCCTCGGCATCACCGCGACGATGAGCGGCCTCGACCTGCTGGGCGCGGGCCCCGTGCGAATTTTCCGACGTAGAGGCCGGCGGCTCCGACTCGGCGTCTCACCCCGCATCGGCGTGGACTACGCCGGCGAAGCCGCGAAATGGCCGCTGCGCTTCTTCGACCGGGATTCGCCGTCGGTTTCGGCTACCCCCTCTCCCCGCGGGAGAGGGAAGGGGTGAGGGGCAGAGAGCGTTCGCCTCGCGAAGTCAGCTCTTCTTTTTGAGGCGGATCATCCCGTCCCGGACGAACTTGTCGAAGATCATCAAGACCTCGAGCTCCTTCCTCGGGGAGATCTTCATGATCGACTTGACGTCCCAGGCGCCGTTGATGCGGGACAGGACGAAGCCCTCTTGCGGCGAGAGCCTCATGTCGGTGATCTGCTGGATGGGGATCGCGAGCTCGGGGATCCTGTCGCCCGTCACGCCGCGCTTGGCGAGGGCCGCGCGGATTTCGCGTTCCGCCTCGCGGATCGCCTCGGTGGCCCGGCCGTCGGCCGGATCGAGGTCGGAGGCGACCCGGAACATGCGGTAGGCCTTCTGCGGGTCCTCCTTCAACTGCGCCCGGCCGCGTTCCAGGAACATCTCGACGTCGCTGCCGGCGGCGGCGGCGGCGACGGCGCTCGACTCGGCCCGCGCTTCGACGATGCCCATCGTCCCGTTGCCCAGGCCCGCGAAGACCAGGCGCGAGACGTTGAACTCGGCGGTGTGCGTCTCGAGCGCGATGGCCTCGATCGTGCGCTGGCCGTCGACGTACGGAACCATGAGCTTCTGCTGTTCGGTCAGCTCGTCGAGGTTCAGGGGCTTGACGATCTGGGGAACGGTCTGGCTGTCGGGCACGCGCAGGCGGATGCGCTGCCACTCGTCGTACCGGTGCATCCCCTCCATGATGATGCCCGTGACGTCGAGAGACTGCGGCACCATCTTGAGGTCCGGCAGCTCGCCGTCCACGAACTCGAAGTTGCCCTCTTCCCAGAGGAAGACGTCGTAGATCGACTCTTCGGCTTTCTTGCGCATCAGGGCCAGGAGGTCGGTCTCGTTGATCGCGTTGATCATCACCAGGATGCGGCCGAGCAGGATTTTCGATTCCTCCTGCACCTCCATGGCCTTCTTGAGCTCTTCCTCGGTGATGTAGCCGTGCGAGACCAGGAAGTGGCCGAGGCGCTCGCGGGGTTCGGACGAGGACGAGGAGTTGATGCGGCCGCCCAGGAAGTAGATGCGCTTCTCGACCCCATGGCCCTCGAACAGAAGCGTGCCCGTCTTCTGGCCCGCGGAGAGCCACTGCAGCAGCTCGGCGAGCTGCATCGTCTTGAGA
>JBOGJK010000408.1:0-3418 GCA_050745345.1 Thermoanaerobaculia bacterium | reverse complement strand
GGATCTTGCGGGCCTCCTCGAAGTCGCCGCGCGCCTCCTGGAGTGCCTTCTTGCACTCCATCATGCCGGCACCCGTCTCAGCGCGCAGGTCAGCCACCGCTTTGGACGTAATTTCCATGGTTCCTCTTGGTGTGAAGTCTACAGTCAACAGTCGGCAGTGCGTGAGACGGAGCCCGGGCCCCTCTGTCGACCGTCGACTGCCGACTGTCGACCGACGGGACTGCCGACTGCGGACTCGTCCTACGAGGCGACGTCCGAGACCACGGCCGTCGTCGAGAGCTCCGGGGTGCGCGGGCGCGACTCGTCCCGTCCCGCCTCCGCCTCCCCGCCGCGCCCCTCCTGGGCGTGGAGCCCTTCGAGCGCGGCGTCCGCGATGCGCGCCGTGAAGAGCCGGATCGCCCGGATGGCGTCGTCGTTGCCCGGGATGACGTAGTCCACGAGGTCCGGGTCGCAGTTGGTGTCCACCACGGCCACCACCGGGATGCTCAGGATGTTCGCCTCCTTGACCGCGATGTACTCCTGCTTCGGGTCGATGACGAAGAGGGCGTCCGGCAGCTCGTCCATCTCCTTGATCCCCGCCAGGTTCTTCTGGAGCTTCTCCTTCTCGCGCTCGAGGCGCAGCCGCTCCTTCTTGGTCAGGTTCTCGTTGTCCTCCTGGGCGAGGATCCCCTCGATCTCCTTGAGGCGGTGGATGGACTTGCGGATCGTGGTGAAGTTGGTCAGCGTCCCCCCCAGCCACCGCGTGTTCACGTAGAACATCCCGCAGCGGTTGGCCTCCTCGTAGATGGCGTCCTGCGCCTGGCGCTTCGTGCCGACGAAGAGAAGGTTCTTCCCCGACGCGGCGAGGTCGGCCACGAATTTCGAGGCTTCCTTGAACTGCTTGAGCGTCTTCTGCAGGTCGATGATGTAGATCCCGTTGCGCTTGCCGAAGATGAACTTCTTCATCTTCGGGTTCCAGCGCTTGGTCTGATGACCGAAGTGGACGCCAGCCTCGAGCAGTTCCTTCATCGAAATAGATGCCAGATGACACCTCCCTTTCTAGCTGCCAGTCATCAGTTGTCAGTTGTCAGTTCGTGAACCGTGAACCGTGAACCGAAAACTGAGAACTCGCTCATTACCGCTTCGAGAACTGGAACCGGGCCCGCGCTCCGCGCTGCCCGTACTTCTTGCGCTCCTTCATCCGCGGGTCCCGGGAGAGGAAGCCCTCCTTCTTCAGCTTCTTGCGCAGCTCCGCGTTGTACTCCGTCAGCGCGCGCGAGATTCCGTGGCGGATGGCCCCGGCCTGGCCGGAGGGGCCGCCTCCCCGGACGGCGACGTGGATGTCGAAGCGCTCGGCCGTCTCCGTCGATAGGAGCGTCTGCTTGATGATCATCTTCAGGACGTTGTTGGGGAAGTACTCGTCGAGGGTGCGCCGGTTGACCGTGATCGTTCCGGTCCCGGGGACCAGCCGGACGCGCGCGACGGAGGTCTTGCGCCGTCCGGTGGACCTGTGCTGGATTTCGACCGCCAAGTCTCCTCCTCTTCTCTCTACGCCGGCGCCTTGCCGGCCCGCGCCCGCTTCAAGGGCCTTGGCTGCTGCGCCTGGTGCGGGTGCGAGGTACCCCGGTAGACCTTGAGCTTCTTGAACTGCTTGCGGCCGAGCTTGGTCTTGGGGAGCATCCCCCGCACGGCCTCCTCGATCAACCGCTCCGGGTGCTTGGCCTGAAGCTCGCGCGCCGCCACCGACTTCAAGCCGCCCGGGTAGCCGCTGTGGCGACGGTAGACCTTGTCTTCGATCTTGCGGCCGGTCAGCACCACGCGCGCGGCGTTGGTCACCACCACGAAATCGCCCGTGTCGAGGTGGCCGACCCAGTTGGGCCGGTGCTTGCCGGAGAGCACGCGGGCGACGTCGCTCGCCAGGCGTCCGAGGACCTGATCGGAAGCGTCCACCACGAACCAGTCGTGGCGGATATCGGCCGCGCGAACCATCGGGGTGCCAGAACTCATTTCAAGACCTCAGCCGTTGACAAAAAACGCCGCTCGCGGGCGGGGAAAAGCGCATCCGGGACGGCCAGCCGTCGCGAAAGGGCGCGTAAGAATACGCAAGCCCGCCGGGGCTGTCAAGGCGATCCCGGACCTCTGCCGGGAGCCTCCCTCGGTCCGATGCGGCGGGGCGGGTGCGGCCCTCCAGGATCGCTTCAGGCGTGCTTGCGCTCGGCGAAGGAGAGAAGGATCAGATCGGTGCGGCGCTTCACGCCGTGCTTGCCGAGCAGGTTCGAGACGTGGAACTTCACGGTCCGCTCGGACATGTTGAGGCGGCCGGCGATCTCCTTGTTGGAGAGGTTTTCCATCAGGAACTGATGCACTTCCCGCTCCCGGCGGCTCATGTGCGCGACGGTGCTGACGAGCTTGGGCCGGCGCAGCGCCGAAAGGGTCGCGTCCACGAAACGGGAGAGCACGGCTCGCGGCACCCAGAAGCCGCCGGAGGCCACCTCGCGCACCGCGGCCACGAAGTGGCGCGGCAGCTCCACGTAGCGCACCAGGCCCTTGGCACCGATCCGCAGCAGAGGGAAGGCGTCGGCCTCGTCGAACCGCTCGGCTACCACCAGCAAGCGGGCGTCCGGCCGCCGCGCCAGGATCTCCTCGACGATCACCTTGGTCGCCCGGTTTCGCGCGTTGGCCTCGACCACGTGGGCCGCGGCGGGCGCCACGTTGAGCTTGTCGAGCTCCGACATGCTGCTCGGCTCCAGGCGGTGGCTCCGCGACTGGAAGCCACCCTCCCCCAGCAACCGGCAAAGCTCCGCCAAGACCAATGGATGGAAGGAGTAGAGAGCCACCCGGCGTGTTTCTCTGGGCACCGAGCCCGAGGGTAACGGATTTCGGGGGCCAGAGCAAGGCGCGCAGCGCCAGTTTCGCCGAAGGGGAGGAGGCGGAGGCCCGGGGCCTCCGCCCGATCACTGGAAGTACCCCGCCACGTCGAGCACGAATTGCGTCGTCGTCCCGATCGCCTGGTCACACCGGACGCTGAACGCGCCCGCGGCGCTCAGGCCGACCACGGCGTTGCCGGCGCGAGTCTGCCCTGCCCGGTAGGCGATGACGGAGGCAAGCGGCAAAGGCGAGCCGGCGGGGAAAAGACGCAGGTCTCCCGCGGCCGTGGGCTGCGTGACGGTCACGTTTACAACGAGAGCCTTCGCCGTGCCGGGAATCGCGCAGCTTCCCGCGGCGGAAAAGGTGCGAGTCGTGCCTCCGGAAAGCGCCGGCCCGCCGAGCGACGCGTTGCGGGTGTCGACGAGCCGGCACGGGACGAGCGAATAGAACGCAAGCGACGGCCCGGGGGTCGGTGTGGGCGTCGGCGTCCCGGCGTTGATCGTGACGGTGGTTGCGACCCCGGTTCCCGGGATGCTCGTAGGCCCGACTACTGGCGGGCCCGGCTGGAGGG
>JBOGJK010000407.1:0-2025 GCA_050745345.1 Thermoanaerobaculia bacterium | reverse complement strand
ACGTGAGGACGCTCCCCCGGGTGGCGTCGAAGGTCGCCGCCGCCCGCCAGACATAGAGGAACACCTCCTGGAGGACCTCCTCCGCCTCGCCGGTGTCGCCCAGGATACGGCACGCGAGTCCGTTCAGCCGCGATCCGTACCGGTCGTAGAGATCGGCCAGCGCGTCGGCATCGCTTCTCTCGATCCGGGCGACCAGAGCCCGGTCGGCCTCGAGGCTCCTCATCGGCGTTTTTCCGCGCCCGGAGAATATCCGAAAGCCCCCGAAAGGAGCCCCGGCCACGAATCCGGGCAGACCCTCCGCCCCGTATTGGTGGCGTGATCCGATGAAACTCGCGATGACCCCGGGAGGAGCGGTTCCCCCGGACCCGGTTTCCAAAGGAGGAGCTATGAAAACTTCGTTCCCACGGGCCGTGCGCGGCGCCTGGCTCTTCGGAGCGCTGGCGGCGCTGGCCGCTCTCATCTGCCCGCCGGCCGCTCCGGCCTCGAGCCACCGCGAGGCGCCGCTGGTGCGCGAAGACCCCGTCGCCGACGACACGGACTTCTACATGTTCCGCGACCCGCTCGACCCCAACCGCGTCATCTTCATCGGCAACTGGATCCCGCTGGAGGAGCCGGGCGGCGGACCGAACTTCGCCAACTTCGGCGAGCACGTGCGCTACCAGTTCGAGATCGACAACGACGGGGACGCCGAGGAGGACATCACCTACCGTTTCCTCTTCACGCGGCACGTGCACAACGGCAACACGTTCCTCTACAACACGGGGCCGATCACGTCGATCGACGACCCGGACCTGAACGTCTACTACACCTATTCGATCGACAAGCTCTTCGGCGAGCAGGACCGCCCCACGATCTCGATCCGCATCGCCGACGGGCTGATCGAGGCTCCTTCCAACGTCGGGCCGGCCTCCTTCCCGGAGGGCTACGAGAAGGTCTCCGCTCAAACGAACTATGGTCTCCCCTCCGGCGAACTGGTCTTCGCGGGGCCGCGGGCGGACCCGTTCTACGTCGACCTCGGCAGCGTCTTCGACCTGCTGAACGTCCCCGGCCGCGTTCCGTACCCCTTCAACGGCTTTGGCCAGAACGGGCTGGCCGGCTACAACGTCCACACGATCGCCCTCTCGGTCCCGATCGACCGGCTCACCCGCAACGGCACGATCCCGACCGAAGTCACCGACCCGAACGCCATCATCAGCGGCTGGGTCGCGACCTACCGGCAGTCGACACGCACGTTGAACGCCGACGGGACCCAGTCCACCTCCGGCCCGTGGGTGCAGGTCTCGCGCCTGGGCAACCCGCTGGTCAACGAGGTTGTGATCCCGATCGGCCAGAAGGACAAGTTCAACGCCACGGAGCCCAAGGACGATCTGGCCAACTTCGGGACTTACGTGCTCAATTCGGAGCTCGCCGGCCTCTTCGACGCCGTGCTCGGGGCCGATGTGCCGCCCAACCCGCGCACGGACCTGCTCGTGCTGGTTCAGGGGCTGGAGGGCCTGACCAGGCGCCCCGGCGAAGTGATCTCCGACCAGCTCCGCTTGAACGTCGCGGTTCCGCCGACGCCGATCGCCTCGGTCGACGTGCTGGGAGTTCTCGCAAACGACCTGGCCGGCTTCCCCAATGGCCGGCGCGTCTACGACGACGTGGTGGACATCGAGCTGCGAGTGGTGGCCGGCGTGCTCGTCGAGGGGTTCAACGTCGCCCCCAACAACGCGCTCTCGGACCTCGTGTATGGGCCCGACATGCCGTTTCTCCCCGGCTTCCCTTACCTGGCAACACCGCATAACGGCTTCGACCACAAGCACGATGCGCCCAACGATCCTCGCATCTGCAACGTCGCAGCCGCTGCGCAGTACGCCCCCGACGGCAGCCGCCTCGAGTAAGTCCCCATCTCCCCGCCCGGCCCGGAGGAGTCCGGGCCGGGTCTCGGTCGCCCGCCGGTACAATCGATCGCAAGGAGATTCCATGAAGCACCGCCGCGATCTCTTCCGCGAGGCTTGACGCGCGGGTCTCGCCCTGGGTCTGGCC
>JBOGJK010000406.1:0-1588 GCA_050745345.1 Thermoanaerobaculia bacterium | reverse complement strand
CAAGACCAGATCGTAGGCCTTCTGGAGGACAACAAATTCAGTAAGCGTTCAGGGGGTGTAGTGCCTCGGCGTGCTCTCCGATCTGTGAGTGCATGGCGGGTCTCATCGACTGTCCCGGTTGCGCCGAGCTCCGAAAGGAGCTCGCGATCCTGCGGGCCGAGATCCGTGATCTGCGCGCCCGCCTGAACCAGAACTCGCAGAACTCTTCGCGCCCGCCGTCCTCCGACCCGCCATTCGCGCCGGCGCGTCCCTCGTCGCCCGGCACGGGCCGCAAGCCCGGCGGACAGCCCGGGCACGAGGGAACGAGCCGACGCGTGTTCGCGCCGCGGGAGGTCGACGAGGCAGTCCCGCTCCGTCCCTCGCGCTGTGCGAAGTGCCGCAAGACCCTGCCCTCTCGCGGGTCGGTGTCTCCGGAGCCCCGGCGGATCCAGGTCGTCGAGATCCCCGAGGTGACGGCGACCGTCACCGAGTACGTGCTCGAGGGCGTCTGCTGCCCCGACTGCGGCTGCGTGACGCACGCCGAGCCGCCGGCGGACGTGACGGGGTGCGTCGGCCCTCGGCTTCAGTCGATCCTTGCGGTCCTGACGGGCCGCTATCGCGGGTCGCGGCGCGAAGTCGCGGAGGCGGTCCAGGAGCTCTTTGGCCCGAAGGCGGCGATCAGCGTGGGCTGGCTGTCGAGGCTGGAGGCGGACACGGCCGCCGCGCTCGAGCCCGCCTACGAGCAAGCCCGTCGGGCCGTGCAGGGAGCCTCGCTCGCTCATGCCGACGAGACCTCCTTCCCCGAGAAGTTCAAGAAGGGCTGGCTGTGGACGGCCTCGACGGCGGACGTGGTCTTCTTCCGCCACGACCACGAGAGAAGCGCCCGCGCCGCGCGCCGGCTCCTCGGCGCGTTTCGTGGCGTGCTGGTCACCGACCGATGGAAGTCGTACCGGCACACCAAGCAACGCCGCCAGATCTGCTTGGCCCACCTCAAGAGGAACTGGCAGGCGCTCGTCGACCGCGGCGGGGACGCCGCCCGGATCGGACGCGCCGCGCTCAAGATCCTCGCGAAGGTCTTCGAGCTGTCGGCTGCCTGCCAAGAGGGACGGATCCCGTTCCGCAGCCTGCGGCGCAAGATCAGCAAGCTCCGCCTGCAGCTCTTCGCCGTGCTCTGCCGGGGAGAGAAGTGCAAGGACTCCAAGGCGGCTGGCATGAGCCGGGACGTCCTCTCCCTGTTCCCCTGCATCTGGACCTTCACGCGCCACGAGGGCTGTCCCACGACGAACAACCTCGCGGAGCGCCGCATCCGCCCCGCCGTCCTCTGGAGGAAGGGGAGCTTCGGAACGCAGAGCGACAGGGGAAGCCGGTTCCTCGAGCGCATGCTGACTGTCGTGCAGACCCTGCGCATTCAGGGGCGTTCGCTCGTCACGTTCATCGCCGAGACCATTCGGAACGCTCGACTGGGACGGCCGCCGCCCCGCCTGCTACCCGACACGGGCTGAACGCTTACGGCGGACCGTGCACGTGGATGACTGGATTCGAACCAGCAGCACTCAGAGACCGTGAAGAAATCGACAGAAGGACCTGGGGAGGGATGCCCGGGGGCCCG
>JBOGJK010000405.1:0-5190 GCA_050745345.1 Thermoanaerobaculia bacterium | reverse complement strand
CCTGCGGCAAGATCTGAACCGACACCTGCTTACCCACCCAGCCGAAGGGAACCGGATACCGGAGCGCGGCGGGGAACGATCTCGGGTCGGGGGAGCCCGGCTCGAAGGAACTGGCCGCGCCGGGCATCCAAGGAAACAGGGATGGGAGAAGAGGCGGCGGAGAGCGGAAGGCCCCTCACTCGAGCACCCTGCGGGACCCGGAGAGCACGGGAGCGGCTGGCGAGACCGCTTCGCGACGACGAGAATGTGGGTCTGATGGGTCCCGAGAGGCGAGCCTTTCCGCACTCGACCGAGCAGGAGCGTCGGCTGGTCGACCGCATGCGGGCTGGTGAGGAGGGCGCCTTCGAGGTGTTTGCCGAGAGCTACATCCCGGGGCTGTATCGGTTCGCCTGGCGGCGTCTCGACCACGACCGGGAGCTGACACAGGACGTCGTGCAATCCACTTTGTGCAAAGTCATCGAAAAGCTCGACAGCTACCGGGCAGAGGCGCCGCTGTTCACCTGGCTGTGCGCCTGTTGCCGCAACGAGATCGCCGCCCACTACCGGCGACTCGCGCGGCGCCCGAGGGAGGTCGAGCTGGACGATGACATCGCCGAGACCGTCCCGGCCGGCGGGCTCTCCGCGGCATTGCCCGACGGTCTGGAGGAGCAGCTTGGACGCATGGAAACGGCGGAGCGGGTCCATGTCGCCCTCGACCGGCTGCCGGAAAGCTATGCCCGAGCTGTCGAGTGGAGATACCTTGAGGGCCTGCCGGTTGACGAGATCGCACGCCGCCTCGAGTCGAGCTACAAGGCCGCCGAGTCCCTGCTCTCGCGGGCCCGGAAGGCCTTTCGCCAGGCGTACGAGAACCTCGCGGAGAACCGGGGCGCCGAGCAGGCGCCGGAGACATCTCCCCAGGAGGGGGTGACGCCATGAGCGAAAACAATAGGACCCGACCCGGCGGGCAGTGGCGAGGAGTTCCGGAGGAAGACGCCGTACGAAAGCTGCTCGAGGAGGCCGGGCCCCGACCCGTGCTCGCCCAAGACGACCTCGCCTCGATCCGGGAGGCGGCGCGCAGGCAGTGGCGGCGGCGCTACGGCGGCCGCGCGGCTCCCCGAAGTTCGGTACGGTGGTGGGTCTCGCTGGCTGCGGCGGCCCTGCTCGCTGCGGCGGGGCTCCTCTGGCGGGCGCGGATTTCCGATCGGCCGCCGCCGGCGGCTCCTGCCGCCGCATCGCTCGAGATCGCCACGGGCTTCGCGCGGTGGAAGTCAAGCGGCGAGCCCCCCGTGTCGTTGCGTCCGGGCGCGGTCGGCCGGCCGCTGCCCGAAGGATCCGAGCTCGAGACCGGCGAAGGCCCCGAGGAGTGGGGACGTCTCGCTCTCCGGATGGCCGGCGGAGCTTCCGTGCGCCTGGACGCCGGCACGCGAGTCCGCCTCGTCTCGACCGCGCTGGTCGAGCTTTCGCGGGGCGCGGTCTACGTCGACACCGGTGGAGAGCCCGGCACCGGCAAAGAGGTGGCGGTCCGCGCGCCAGCCGGCCTCTTCCAGGGAGTCGGCACGCAGTTCGAGGTGCGGGCCGTGGGAGAAGGAGCCGTGACACGGCTGCGAGTCCGGGAGGGGAGCGTGAGGTTGGAGCTTCGGGACGAATCGGTGCTCACCGATACCGGTCAGGAGCTGATCGTGAGCGGTGACGGCAGCCTGGCCCGCCGTCCGATGCCCGCCTACGGGCCCGAGTGGGACTGGGTACTGAAGACCGCTCCCATGCTCTCGATCGAGGGCGTGAAGGTGCGGACGTTTCTCGACTGGACCGCCCGGGAGACGGGATGGCGGGTCGTGCTCGCCGACGAAGAGACCCGGTCTCTTTGCGACTCGGTCGTCCTGCACGGCTCGATCGACCATTTGACCCCGGCCGAGGCGCCGGGCGTCGTGCTCGCCAGTGCCGGTCTCGGCCATCGGATCTCCGACGGGACGCTCGTCGTCTTCGTCGCGGAGAAGTGACGGAGCCGGGCCCTCAGAACTCCCAGGTGATTCCCGCCGACCCGAAGAAGCCGGGCCAGGGATCTTCCGTGGAATTGATCCGCCCGGTCTCTTTGTCGAACTCCAGGTCGAAGCCGGCCACGTTCCTTCGGTCGTAGAGATTCTGCACGTCGGCGAAGATCGTGAGAGACCCGGAACCGAGCCGCCACCTCTTGCTCAGCCTCAAGTCGAGGCGGTGATAGTCGGGAAGCCGCTCGCTGTTGAGCGGCCCCCAGACCGGCACGCCCTCCGCGACGTTGACCGGCGTGGTCGGCCAGCCGGTGTGGAAACGCCAGGCCAGGTTGACGTCCCAGTTGCGGCCGAGGCGGTAGTTGATGTCGACGTTGAAAGTGTGGCGCTGATCGATCAGGCGCGGCACCTGTTTTCCCCCGATCTCGTCTTCGGTCGTGCTCCAGCCGTAGTTGAGCCACCATTCGACGCGGCTGCCCGCCCGCCCTTGCAGGGAAAGCTCGACCCCCGTCGCTGTGCTTGCCTCCGGCTCGATCCGGTAGCGGTCGAACGCCCCCTCGGGAAGGGGCTCGAAGGGCTGGAGCAGGTTCTCGTAACGCGGCCGCGGGTCGGTCACCCGCCGCCGGTAGACCTCCGCCCGCAAAGCCACGAGCGGATTGGACGGCTTGCCGCCGAAGAGCTTCTCGAATCCTGCCACCCAGTGCTCGGATCGCTCCGTCGGATAGAAACGTGTATCGTTATCCAGGACCATCAGCTCGTAGGCGCGCTGGCTCTGGTGGTAGTAGCCCCATCCGAGCCGCACGACGCTCGAGCCCCCGAGCCCCCAGGCGAGATTGACCCGCGGGCTCCAGACCCCTTCGTCGGTGAGCCCATGCCGGTCGTATCGGACGCCGAGCTCCAGAGTGAGGGCGCGGGCGGGCGCAAAGCGGTCGGAGAGATAGGCGCCCAGGTAATCGTCCCGGAACCGGCCGCGGAAGAGGAAGGGGCCGTCGTTGGGAGGCGAGCGCAGGGCATAGAGAGGGCTCGAGAAGGCCCGGAGGGTCGAGTAGTCGTACTCGGCCTCGAACCGCCGCAGCTCGAAACCCGCCTTGAGGAAGTTGCGCGCTCCGGCCTGGAGATTCCATGACTGCAGCAGCCCCGCCACGTCCATGTGCCTCTGGTCACTCACGTCGAGCTGCTTCTCGCTTTCGTCTTCCATGCCCCGGCGATCGCGGTCGATCCAGCTTCCGGACAGAGCGGTATCCACGAAGAGCCGCGTGCTCAAGACGGCCTGGTGGGTAAGCCACACGTAGGAATGGTCGTAGTCCGTGTCGAAGCGGGTCAGCTCTCCGTCCAGGTCTTGAGAGAAGTCGAGCGTGTCCCCGGCGTAGAGGACGTTGACCCGCGCCGACTGCGCCGGAGTGAGGCGATAGTCGAGCTTGCCGAAGGCATCCCAGAAGCTCGGATCCTCCCGGCCGAAGATGCGCCCCGCAAAGTCGGTCGTGCCGCGGCGGACGGAGGCCAGCCACCCCAGCCGGTCGCCGAGCGTGCCGCTGCCCTCGAGCTGGGCGGCGAGGATGCTCACGGAGATGAGGTAGCGCCGGGGTTTGGCCGGAGTGACCGTCGAAAGATCCAGGACCCCTCCCATGCGATCGCCGTAGCTCGACGGAAACGCTCCCGTGGTCAGGTCCAGGCTCGCCAGGCGCGACGCCGCGACCAGGCTCAGGGCGTTGTCGAAGTCCTTCAGGTGATAGGCCTCGTACAGCTCCTGGCCGTCCAGCTGCACCCGCACTTCGTCGCGGCGGCCTCCGCGCACGGAGAACTGAGCGGTGACGTCGTTCGATGCGGTGCCCGGCAGAAGACTCAGCGTCCGGAAGACATCTCCGCCGAGCTGCGGCAGGCGGAGGATCTGCTCGCGGTTGAGCGCGAAGGGAGCGGCCGGCTCCTCTTGCAGCACGGAGACCCGGCTGGGGTTCACGACGATCTCTTCCGCGGTGAGCGGAGCGGGCTGGAGGACAAACGACACGTCTGCCCCGTCGCCCGGCGGGACGGTCACCCCCTCCCGCTGCTCGATGACGAAGCCGGGGCGGCGAGCCTGCAGGGTGTAGGCGCCAGGCGGGAGCCCCTGGATCTCGAAGCGGCCTTGCGCGTCGGTCACCACCTCGGCCCCGCGCTCCAGGACTTTCACCGAAACGCCCGGCAAGGGAGCCAGCGCGTGGCGTGAGGCAACCGAGCCCCGGAGGGTCGAAGAGGCCGGAGGCGCGCCTCCGGCGACGACCACCAGGCTTCCCCCCTGCCCCTCCTCGACGGCCAGGCCGTGGGGGGCAAGCAGCTCGTCGAGGATCGACCGAAGGTCTCCGGAGCGAGGCACGGATCGCACCTTCATTTCGGGGCGGACGAGCAGGCTGCTGAAGACGAGCTTCAGCCCCCGCGCCTGAAGCGTCAGGAGCGCTTCGGTCAAGGGCATGCCCGCGGTCAAGCCCTTCGCCTCGGTTGGACGGTTGCCGGCAGGCCCCGCCGGCTCTTGTGCGCCCTGGCCGGGTCTTGCGCCGTAGAGCAGGCCCGCGGCGATCAGGAGCGCCGTGGGAAGAACGGTGCGGCAGTTGCTGGAGACGGCCATTGAGAACTCCCGCACGCTTGCGGAAATCATAGCCCCGCGAAGGAACTCCCGCCACGCGGCATCCAAGAAGGATGACAGGCCGACGAGTCGCCCGGGTCGGCCGTCCCTGCGTCCGCCGCGTGGCGGCTCGGGCAGCCAGCCGGCAGGAGCCCGACGGGCAGAGGAGGTTGATCCAATGAACGAGCGGCGCCTACTCACAGACACCGGGTCGAGCGTGCGAATCGATCCGGGCGGGCGTCATTTTCCCGTCCTGCTCATCGCGTTGATGGCCGCCGCCTGTCTTGTTGTCGGCTCCGCTTTCGCAAGAGGGGACGATGGCGACGGCGATAAGAAGAGGTTCTGCTCGCAAACCGCGAATCTTCTCTTCCGCGCGTGCGGACACGAGGTTCAGGACGACTTCTGGGTTGCCTCCGCCAAGTGCGTCAACGTGTCGGACCCCGTGGAGCGAGCCGAGTGTTCAGCAGAGGCGAAGGAATCGCGCCGGGAGAGCCGCCAACTCTGCCAGGAACAGCTGGAGGGACGTCTGGACGCCTGCAAATCCCTCGGGGAAGGACGCTATGACCCCGATTTCGACCCGGAGCTGTTCGACGACAACTTCGAAAAACTGCCGAATCCGAACCCCTACTT
>JBOGJK010000404.1:0-3535 GCA_050745345.1 Thermoanaerobaculia bacterium | reverse complement strand
CCTTCGGGATCCACGCGGAGCCCCCTGTCGCGGAATTCCGCTCATACGATCCCTGAACGGATTTCGGCCTTCTTTTCTCCGTCTTCCTGCTAGCGTTTCGATGACCCGATGAAGGAGACGCGCCGATGAACGCCTATCGCGAACGGATTCTCGGACTGCTCGGAGCGGACGAGCCGCTCGAGGTCCTGGAGCGGACTCCCCGGCGGCTGCGGGAACTGCTCGAGGCCCTCGGGCGGCCCGGGCTCGACCGCCCGTTCGGGCCGGAGAAGTGGACGGCGCGGCAGGTGTTCGCGCACCTGGCGGACGTGGAGCAGGCAGCCGGGTTCCGGATCCGTCAGATCGTCACGGGCGGGGCCGGGCACGTGATCCAGCCCTTCGACCAGGACGCCTGGGCGCGAACCTATTCGCGGCTCGACGCCCGCGCCGCCGTGCGCGCGCACGAAGCCCTCCGCGCCTGGAACCTCTCGTACTACCGGACGCTCGAGCCCTCCGACCTCGCCCGGGTCGGGCTTCACCCCGAGCGGGGGGAGGAGAGCGTTGAGACGACGATCCGGATGCTCGCCGGGCACGACCGGAACCACCTCGCGCAGCTCGAGCGGATCGCCGCCGAGGCCGGCGCGCCGTAGCAGGCTTCCGACCCTCGAGCCTCCCGCCGGACCGGCCAACCGGAAGACGGCGAATCGCCCGGCCGCCGCGTTGACCTTTCTCCTCCGGTGGGTATAGCTTGCTGCCTCCGAAGCGCCGACCGTTCGGCGCGGCGGCGGCGGTCGGAGTAGCCGATGCGAAGGAGAGGTGGCCGTCCATGCGACGTGAAAGGGCAGGCCCGGTCGCGGGAGTCGTCCTGGCGGCGGGAGCCTCGACGCGCATGGGTCGCAACAAGCTCTTCCTCCGGCTCGACGGGGAGTCGCTGCTGAGGCGGGCCGTCGGACGGGCCGCCGCCGCGGGCCTCGACCCGGTCCTCGTGGTGGTCGGGCACGAGGCCGATCGAGCCGTCGCCGAGCTTTCGGGCCTGCCTTGCCGGACGGCCGTCAACCCGGACTACGAGAGCGGCCTTTCCTCCTCGATTCGCGTCGGGCTCGCGGCGGTTCCCGCCGAGGCTTGCGCCGCAATCGTCCTCCTCGCGGACATGCCCTTCGTCACTGATCGAATGATCGCCTCGCTCGTGGAGCGCTACCGGGGGTCATCCGCGCCGCTCGTCGTCTCCGACTACGCCGGTGTGCAGGCCCCCCCAACGCTCTATGACCGCTCCCTCTTTGGAGAGCTTGGCGAGATCGAAGGGGAGGGTTGCGGCAGGCGCGTCGCCAGGCGGCACGCGAGCGAAGCCACGGCGCTCGCCTGGCCCGCCGCCGCGCTGACGGACCTCGATCGTCCCGAAGACTACGAGAAGGTCAAGTCCGAACTCGAAGCCCGTGAGAAGCAATGCGCCCCGACCTCCTAGTCCTCGCGGCCGAGCTGATTCGCAAGGAGGAGCCGTTCGCTCTGGCGACCGTCGTGCGCCGCCAGCCGGCGAGCTCCTCGCAGGCCGGAGACGGGGCGCTCATCACGGCGTCGGGAGAGTTCCACGGCTGGCTCGGCGGGAGCTGCACGCAGCCGACCGTCGTGCGCGAAGCGCTGCGCGCCCTCGCGGACGGCGTGCCTCGCCTGATCGCTCTCTCGCCCGATCCCGGCGCGGAGCGGCGCCCCGGGGTCCTCGTCTTTCCGATGACCTGTCACAGCGGAGGCAGCGTGGACATCTACATCGAGCCCGTGTCGCCCCCTTCGCGGTTTCTCCTCTTCGGCGTCTCTCCGGTGGCGCGGTCCCTCTCGCGGCTGGCCCGGGCGATGGGCTACGCCGTGGACGTGGCCGATCCTGCGGCCGACCGCCAAGCCTTTCCCGAAGCGGACCGCCTCTGGACGGACCCGAAGCCGGCAGGGCTCCCTGCCGGCCCCGGAGTCTTCGCGGTCGTGGCCACGATGGGAGAGCGCGACGAGGAGGCCGTGCTCGCCGCGCTGGCGAGCGAGCCGGCCTACCTCGGCGTCGTGTCGAGCGCGAAGCGCTTCGGCCAGATCCGCGAAACCCTGCTCGCGCGCGGGGTCTCCGCCCGGTCGCTCGAACGCATCAAGAACCCCGCGGGGCTGGACATCGGCGCGCGCACGCCCGAGGAGATTGCTGTCTCGATCCTGGCCGAGGTCGTCCAGGCGCGGCGCGCCGGGGCCGAGGAGCCGAAAGCCGAGGCCCCCGGCGCTCGGGAAGAGCGGGACCCGGTCTGCGGCATGACCGTCGAGGTCGCGACCGCCGCGCACCGGGCCGAGGTCGGGGGCCGCGTCTGGTACTTCTGTTGCGTTGGGTGCCGCGAGCGTTTCCTGGCGGCGCCGGGACGCTACACGTCGGCAGCCGTGTGAGCGGACGTGGTGCCTGGCATGCACTCATGCACATCGTGTCCCGATGAAGAACAAGAGTGCATGCCTGGCAGCATTCGAAAGGAGGGCTCATGATCCCGGGGCCGTTTGACTATCACTCTCCCAAAACGCTTTCGGAGGCGATCGGGCTGCTCGCGCAACATTGGGACGACGCCAAGGTGCTCTCGGGGGGTCAGAGCCTGCTGCCGCTCTTGAAGCTGCGTCTCGGCTCGGCCGGGCACCTGGTGGACATCGGGCGTATCCCGGGCCTCGAGTACATCAAGGAAGAAGGAGGGTTCTTGAAGATCGGGGGGCGCACGCGCGAGTCGGCGCTGGAGGCCTCCGACCTGATCCGCAAGAAGTACCCGATCCTGGCCGAGACGGCCGCGGTGATCGCCGATCCTCTGGTGCGCAACATCGCGACGGTCGGCGGCAACCTCGCCCACGGCGATCCCGCCAACGACCACCCGGCGACGATGCTGGCGCTCGGCGCGCAGGTGGTCGCGACCGGGCCGAAGGGAGAGCGCACGATCGCGATCGAAGCGTTCTTCACCGGTCTCTTCACGACCGCGCTCGCCCCGGACGAGATCCTGACCGAGATCCGGATTCCCGTCCCGCCTCCGAAGAGCGGCGGCGCCTACGTCAAGCTCGAACGGAAGGTGGGGGACTTCGCGACCGCCGCGGCCGCGGCGCAGGTCACGCTCGGCAAGGCGGGAGAGATCGAGCGGGTCGGGATCGGCCTGACCAACGCGGGCCCGACCCCCGTCAAGGCGGCGGAAGCAGAACGGTATCTGAAGGGGAAGAAGGGCGACGGCGCCGCGATCGCCGAGACGGCGCGGCTGGCCTCCCGGGCCGCCTCTCCGGAGGCGGACCGCCGTGGGTCGGTCGAGTACAAGCGGGAGATGGCGCGGGTGTTGACGGCGCGGGCTCTTGCGAAGGCCGTCGCGCGGGCGCAGGGAGCGTAAGCCATGGCGAGGCACAAGATCAAGGTCACGGTCAACGGAGCCGCCCACGAGGCGGAGGTCGAGTCCCGGCTGCTGCTCGTGCACTTCCTGCGCGAAGTGCTCCGTCTGACGGGCACGCACATCGGCTGCGACACCACGCACTGCGGCGCTTGCACGGTGCTTTTGGACGGGACGCCCGTCAAGTCGTGCAC
>JBOGJK010000403.1:0-2652 GCA_050745345.1 Thermoanaerobaculia bacterium | reverse complement strand
ATCCACGACCTGGCATTGCTCGAGCGGCGGCTCTCCGAGCACGGGCTCCCGCGCGAGGCGTACGAGTGGTATCTGGACGTGCGGCGCTACGGCACGTTCCCGCACTCCGGCTTTGGCATGGGCCTCGAGCGGGTCGTAACCTGGATCTGCGGGATCCACCACCTGCGCGAGGCGATCCCGTACCCGAGGACGCTGAAGCGGATCTACCCGTGATCTTTACTTTCTTGCCGCGCCTATTTTCGAGACCTGATGCTGGTGGAGCCGAAGTGAGCAAGACGCTTCCGACCGTCGGCGTCGTCTCGCTCGGCTGCCCCAAGAACCTCGTCGACACGGAGGTGATGCTGGGGCACCTGGCGCGCGCCGGCCACGCGATCGTGCCGGACGAGAAGGCGCGGGTCGTCCTGATCAACACCTGCGGCTTCATAGACAAGGCCAGGGAGGAGTCGGTCAACGCCATCCTGGAGCAGGTGGAGCGAAAAAGCCGCGGCGAGATCGACCGCGTGGTCGTGGCCGGCTGCATGGTGCAGAAGTACGGCCGGGAGCTCGCTTCCGAGATCCCGGAGGTGGACGCGTTCCTGGGGTTAGACGAGCTCGAGAAGGCGCCCGAGGCCGTGGCGGGCCTTCCGGCGCTGCCGCGCTTTACGGACAAACCGCTCGCCACCCGGCTCTACGACGAGGCAGCTCCGCGGCTGCTCTCGCGGCGCCGAGGCTACGCGTACCTCAAAGTGGGGGAGGGGTGCGACAACCCCTGCACCTTCTGCACGATCCCGCAGATGCGGGGCTTCCAGAGGAGCCGGACGGTCGAGTCCCTGGTGGCCGAGGCGCGGGGCCTCGAGGCGCAGGGGGTCTCCGAGCTGGTTCTCGTCTCGCAGGACACGACCCGTTACGGCGAGGATCTGGGCCTGAAGCGGCAGGGCCTCGCCCGCCTCGTCGAAACGCTCCTCGAGCGGACGAGCTTCCCCTGGATCCGCTTCCTCTACGCCTACCCGAAGACGCTCGACGATTCGGTGCTGGATCTGATGGCTCGGGAGCCGCGCTTCGTGCCGTACGTCGACATTCCGCTGCAGCACGTCTCCCGTCGGGTGCTCTCGCGGATGCGCCGCGGGGGAGACGCGCCTTCGTACCGGGCGATGATCGCGAGGATGCGCGAGCGGGTTCCCGGAATCGCGGTCCGCACGACGTTCATCGTCGGGTTCCCCGGCGAAGGGGAAGCGGAGTTTCAGGAGCTGTGCGAGTTCGCGCGCGAGGTCGAGTTCGACAACCTCGGCGCCTTCACCTATTCGCCGGAACCGGGCTCGGCTTCGGAGCCGCTGGGGGACCCGGTGCCCGCCGAAGAGAAAGAGGGGCGGCGCGGCTTCCTCCTTTCGCTGCAGAGACCGATCGCGCGAAGGAAGATTCGGGCGCTCCAGGGCCGCCGCGTCGAGGCGATCGTGGAGGGGCCGTGTGAGGAGACCAACGACCTGCTCGAAGGGAGGCTCCGCTCCCAGGCGCCCGAGATCGACGGAAGGCTCCTCATCAACGACACGGGCGGCCGGGAGGTGCGGGCGGGTGAGATCGTTCGGGTCGAGGTCACCGAGACTTTCGACTACGACGTGGTGGGGCGAATCGTTTGAAGTCTCCAGTCCACAGTCGACAGTCGACAGGGGAGACTCCCGCCCCTCCTGCGGACTGCTGACTGCCGACGGTCCATGCACGTCGTCCGCGATCCTCTCCATTCGACCGACCTGCCGCGCGGCGGGGTCGCCACGGTCGGGAACTTCGATGGGGTGCACCGGGGCCACCGCCGCATCCTCGAGGCGGTGGTCGAGCGGGCACGCTTTGCGCAACGGCCCTCGCTCGCGATCACGTTCGAGCCCCACCCGCTGGCGGTGCTGCGGCCGGACAAAGCGCCGCCGCGGCTCCAGACACTGCGCCAGAAGGAGGAGGCGATCGAGGCGATCGGGCTGGAGTGGCTGTTGGTCATCCCGTTCACCCGGGACTTCTCGCTGACGGAGCCGGAGGAGTTCGCGCGCAGCTTCCTGTCCGAGCGGCTCGGCCTCTCGGAGATCTTTCTCGGCGCGCACTTCGCCTTCGGCCGCGGGAAGCGGGGCGACCTCGGGCTCTTGAAGCGGCTCGGGCCTGAGTGCGGCTTCGTCGCTGAAGGTGTCGAAGAGGTCTTCCACGCCGGGGCGCCGGTCTCCTCGACCCGCATCCGAGAGGCGCTGGCGCGCGGGGAGGTGGCCCTGGCGCGGGAGCTTCTCGGGCGGGAGTACGAGCTCGACGGGATCGTCGCGCGCGGCGAGCGCGTCGGGCGCAAGATCGGGCACCCGACGATCAACCTGGCGCCCGAGAACGAGCTCTTTCCGGCCGACGGCGTCTACGTGACGCGAATCGAGATCCGGTCGTTCGGGCGGCTCTTCGACTCGGTGACCAACATCGGCCGCCGCCCCACCGTCTACGAGGACTTCTCGACGACGATCGAGACCTACGTGCTCGACTTCTCGGCGGACGTCTACGGCGACCGTGTCCGGCTCTTCTTTCACGACCGCTTGCGCGAGGAGCGGAAGTTCCCCTCCGTCATGGCTCTGAGCGAGCAGATCGGCCGCGACATCGAGGCGACGCGGGAGTACTTCAGCGCGCGTCCGGCGCGGTGACACCGGGCCTTTCGGGGAC
>JBOGJK010000402.1:0-1872 GCA_050745345.1 Thermoanaerobaculia bacterium | reverse complement strand
GGATCGGCCTCTGCCGCACCGAGCACATGTTCTTCGAGGAGAAGCGCATCCTTGCGGGGCGCGAGATGATCCTGGCCGAGTCGGCGGAGGGGCGCCGCGCGGCGCTCGCCAGGATCCTGCCGATGCAGCGGCAGGACTTCGCCGGCATCTTCCGGGAGATGGGGGGGCGGCCGGTCACGATCCGGCTACTGGATCCCCCGCTCCACGAGTTCCTGCCCAACGAGGAGGAGGCGCTCGCCAGGACGGCGGCGGAGCTGAAGGTGCCCGTCGACAAGCTCCGGGAGCGGGTCAGGCAGCTCCACGAGGCAAATCCGATGCTCGGCCACCGGGGCTGCCGGCTCGGCATCACGCACCCCGAGATCTACGAGACGCAGGTGCGCGCCATCTTCGAGGCGGCGGTCGAGGTCGCGCGTGCAGGCGGAAAGCCCAACCCCGAGGTGATGATCCCGCTCATCGGCACGCAGGCGGAATTCGACCGACTCAAGGACCTCGTGGACGAGACGGCCCGGATCGTTTCGCGCGAGACGGGGCTGCCGATCGCCTACAAGACCGGGACCATGATCGAGATCCCGCGCGCGGCGCTGCAGGCCGGGCGGATCGCGGAGAAGTCCGAGTTCTTCTCCTTCGGCACCAACGACCTGACCCAGATGACCTTCGGCTACTCGCGAGACGACGCGGCGTCCTTCCTCCCGGCCTACATCGAGAAGGGGATCCTGCCCGAGGACCCTTTCGCGAGCCTGGATCAGGCGGGGGTGGGGGAGCTCGTTGCGATCGGGACGCAGCGCGGCCGCGAGGCGAACCCGAGCCTGAAGGTGGGCGTCTGCGGGGAGCACGGCGGCGACCCGCGCTCGATCGAGTTCTTCCACTCGGTGGGGCTCGACTACGTCTCCTGCTCTCCCTACCGCGTGCCGGTGGCGCGCCTTGCCGCTGCGCGCGCGGCGATGTCGGAAGGGAAGCTCGGGATCTCCTCCACCGCGTAGCCGCGGTCAACCGACCAGCGGGTTGACGACGCGAAGAAACCGGAACTGGTGGAAATCCGTGTCCGCCGTCCGGATCTCGGAGATGCCGTGCTCTTTCATCATGACCGCGGTGTGGAAATCGTGCAGGGCGTTGCCCGCGATGGCCGGGTAGTCGCGGATCAGTTCTTCGAGGATCGCGCCGTGGCGCTCGGTCTCCGCCAGGACCCCGAGGGAGGGCGTGTCCAGGAGTGGCTCCAGAAAGCCCCACCCCTCCACGATCGTCGCCGGGCGCTCCGAGAAGGTCCGATGCGTCACGACCCTCAGAAACTCGTACAGGATCGGCCAGGTGACGTAGAAGGGCTCGACGCCCGACCGCCATCGCTCCAGAGCCGCCCTGGCCGCGACGTGCTCGCGTGTCGCGGGAGCCGCCGCGTAGACGAGGATGTTGGTGTCAACGACGAACATGCTCGCGGTGCTTTCGAGCCCTTCCGTAGAGGCGTTCGTCTCGGTCGCGGTCGAGGACCTCATACAGGGCGTTGCGGTCGGAGACGTCGACGAAGATGCGGCCGAGATCCAGTGTCGGAAGCCGCGGCAGCGGCTTCGGCGGCGCCCCGGGGCCCTCGGCCAGTCCCCGGGTCAGCAGCTCCTCAACGAGGGAGGAGAGTGTCCGGCCCGAGGCGGCGGCGCGCTCCTTGAGGCGTCGAAAAAGGGGATCGGGAAGGAGGAGCGTCGTCTTCATATGGCTAACCGTATCATTTGTACGGTAATGTGGCAAACTTAGGCAGCTTCACGCAGCTATCGTCCATCTCCATGATTGCTTCCCTCGTGGCGTCTCTCTCTCTTCTTGTCGCGAGCCCGGGCGGGGCCCAGGAGGCCCCGGTTTTCCGGGACCCGCAGCCCGATCTCATTCTTC
>JBOGJK010000401.1:0-4672 GCA_050745345.1 Thermoanaerobaculia bacterium | reverse complement strand
CCGGGGATCCGCCGCGCTTCATCCCGCGCTCCCGCCCGAGACCGGCCGCGGACCGCCGAGCTTTCCGGATGCCGGCTCCGGCGGGACGGGGGTCTCGCCGGTGCGCCGCCGCGGGCGCTCCCGGTTGAACTCGAAGCCGGGGTAGTCGATGCGGTGGTGATAAGCGGTCGAGACGGTTCGCTCCAGCGTGTCCACGATGATCGCGAGGTCGCGCATCGTCAGATCGCAGTCGTCGAACTGCCCGTCGCGCAGGCAGTCGTCCACGATCGTCTGGATCATCGTGCGGATCTTGGCCGGGGTGGGATCGATCAGCGTGCGCGAAGCGGCCTCGACCGCGTCGCAGATCATCAGGATCCCGTTGACGCGGGTCGAGGGGCGCGGTCCCGAGTGGCGGTAGTCGGTGTCGCGGACGGCGCCCTGGGACGGGTCGGAGCGCGTCAGCGCCTTCTGGTAGAAGTAGTGGATCTTCTTGGTGCCGTGGTGCTCGCGGATCGCGTCGAGGATCGGCTCGGGCAGCCGCGCCCGGCGCCCCATCTCGAACCCCTCCTTGACGTGCGAGGCGATGATCAGCGCGCTCATCGAGGGCTCGAGCCGGTCGTGGCGGTTGGCCCCCTTCGGCTGGTTCTCGATGAAGTAGTCGGGCATGCGGATCTTGCCGATGTCGTGGTAGTAGCCGGCGACACGCGCGAGCATCGCGTCGGCCCCGATCGCCTCGGCCGAAGCCTCCGCGAGCGTGCCGAGCATGAGCGAGTGCTGGTACGTGCCCGGGGCCTCCAGCGCCAGGGTGCGCAGCAGCGGCAGGTTCTGGTTGGAGAGCTCGAGCAGCCCGATGTCGGTCGTCACGTGGAAGAAGTGCTCGAAGATCGGCAGGATCACGGCGACGAGCATCGCGACGAGGCACCCGCCCACCACTCCCCCCACCGCATCCCAGACGAAGTCCCAGCCGCGGGGATCGGCGTTCAGGAACGAGATCGCGCAGAGGGAGACGAGGTTGGCGGCCGCCACGACCCCTCCCATCGCGAGGAGCACGCTGCGCGAGCGCACCTTCCCGATACCGAAGATGCCGGCGAGCGAGCCGACGAGGGCAAAGAGCAGGAAGGAGAAGCTCTGCCCCATCAGCAGCCCGCCCCCCGCCGCGAGCACGACGGCGAAGAGCAGCGCCGGCCCCATCCCCGCCACCAGGCTCGCCACGATCGGGCCCGCGGCGAACGGGATCGCGTAGTAGCTGTGCGAGGCCCAGGCGGCCCCCTCGAAGCTCGTCGAGAGCGTCTGGGTCAGGGCGAAGACGCCGCGCGTCAGCAGAGCGAAGAGGATCCCCGTCGTGAGCACCGAGGCGTAGAGCACGTCGGGCGCGCGCTCGCGTTTGCGGCGGCGCTGGCGCCGCGCGTCGAGCCAGAACGCGGCCGCCGCGCAGATCTGAAGCAGCGCCGTCCCCGCGACCTTGACCCAGGAAGAGGGGTCCGCGACGGAGGCGCCGGCGGCGTCGATCCACTGCGCGGCCCGGGGTGTGATCTCATCCCCCTTGCGGACGATCACCTTGCCGCGCGGGATCTTCGTCAGCACCGTCTCGACCGAGGCAACCGCCTCCGCGCGCCGCTGCCCGGTCGTGCCGGGGTTGTACGTGAGGTTCGGCCGCACGCTCGCCGCCAGGAAGGCCGCCACCTCCGACCGCTCGCGCCCCGAGAGCGGCGTGTCCATCAGCTTGCCCGCGAGCGCCGACTTGGCCTGCGCGCCGTACTCCAGCACTTCGGAAAGCTCCCGGCGGCGCGCCTCGCGGCCGCTCGAGGGGTCGAGAAGGACGATCCCCGCGGCGCGGTTGCCGAGCAGAGCCTCCCGGCTGTCGACCACTCCGCCGCGGTAGAGGTCCTGGCCGGCCGCGACGAGCCGGTCCTCCAGCTCCCGGGAGAAGCCGAGTCGCGCGAGCGCCGAGAGCGCCTCGTCCCCGATCGGCAGATCGAACGCCTCCCGGACCGCCGGCGTCACGAGGCCGCGCCGTTTGGAGGCGGCGCGCGCCTTCTCGAAGCAGCGCCGCAAGTCGCGCTCCAGCCGCGCCGGGGCATCCGCGTCCCAGTCGTAGACGGCGAGCACTTCGGCCGTGGCCTCCGCCCGGCGTCTCTCGGTCGCCGCCGAATCGGGAAAGATCAGGTCCCGCGGCGCGACGATGTCGCGCGTGGCGATGGAGCCCGGCTTCTGCGGGGCGGACCGGAAGGTGAGGGTCGGCGAGAACGCGAAGGTCGTCGCGAGGACGTAGGCCGCGCCCCAGGCGACCGGCCGCAGGCGGCCTGACCGGCGGGCCTCTCCCAGAGCGGGCGCCGCGGCCTTCTTCCTCCGGAACGTGATCGTCGTGCGCCGGAACGGCGCCTCGGCCGGCATGGCGCGCCTAGCGTCCGATGCCCGCGCGCGGCGAGGCCGCCTCGCGCTCCCGGTCCAGTCCTTCGTAGGCGGAGATGATGGACTGAACGAGCGGATGGCGCACGACGTCGCGCTCGTCGAAGAGCACGAAGTGGATTCCGTCGATCCGGGAGAGAAGCTGTTGCGCCTCCCGCAGCCCCGAGGTCTTCCCCTGCGGCAGGTCCACCTGCGTGATGTCGCCGGTGACCACGGCCTTGGAGCCGAAGCCGATGCGCGTCAGGAACATCCGCATCTGCTCGGAGGTGGTGTTCTGTGCCTCGTCCAGGATGATGAATGCATCGTTCAACGTGCGCCCGCGCATGAAGGCGATCGGCGCCACCTCGATGATGCCGCGCTCGAGCATCTTCGCCGTCTTCTCGTAGCCCAGGATGTCGTAGAGGGCGTCGTAGAGCGGGCGCAGGTAGGGGTTCACCTTCTCCGCGAGGTCGCCGGGCAGGAACCCGAGTCGCTCCCCCGCCTCGACGGCGGGGCGGGCGAGCACGATGCGCTTGACCTTCTTCTCGAGCAGGGCGGCCGCGGCCATGGCCACGGCGAGGTAGGTCTTGCCCGTGCCGGCCGGGCCGATCGCGAAGACCAGATCGTGCCGGTCGATCACCTGGACGTAGAGACGCTGCTTGGTGTTTCGCGCCGAGACGGTCGCCTTGAGCGTGGGCCCGAACGGGGTGTCGAGGAAGAACTCGACGAGCGAGGCCTTCGGGTCCTCCTTGAGGATCCGGATGGCGGTCGAGACGTCACCCGACCGCAGCGGGTAGCCCGTGGCGAGAAGCTCCGAGAGCCCGGCGAGAAGGGCGCGGACGGCCGACTCCGCCTCCCCCTCTCCGACGACGGAGATCTCGTTGCCCCGAGCCGCCAGGCGCACGCCGAAGGCGTCCTCGATGGCGCGCAGGTTTTCGTCGGCGATTCCGAAGAGCTCGGTCAGTCCCGTTTCGGGGAGGATGAGGGCTGGCGTGGGGTCTGGAATGGCGGTCGCTCCTAGCCGGGAACTTCGAGCAACGACGCTACCACGCCCGCACGGCGGGCGGCACGCGGGCCCCGGCAGCTCCGAGGCTCGCGTCGCAGATCCCCTGTCTTGTGAATCAGTTGGCTCGTCCGAAGTGTCCTGGGAGAGGCCGGCCTCAGCGCCCCTTCGCCAGCGAGGCGACCACCTCTTCGAGGCCGTTTTCGACCGCGTCCCGGAGGGTCGACCCCTTGGCCTTGTGCCGGGCCTCCGCCACGATGTTGCCCTTCGCGTCCTTGGCGATGACCTCCAGACAGACCCCCGGGTTGGCGTACCAGCCGCCCCAGAAGCGTGCCGCCCCTTCCGGCTCCCAGGCGTTGCAGATGTTGCCGGAGATCGTCACCTCGCCCCCGCTCTTGGCGATCTGGAACCCTTCCTTTTCGAGCCACTGCTCCGTGTAGTCCTTGCCGTCGCGGGCGGCGTCGCGGGCCTCGCGGCCGCGGCCGGTCTCCTCGAAGTCGTTGACGGTCACGGTCTTGAAGGACTTCAGTCCCTGGCCCGTCGGGAAGTAGACCCAGTCCGCGTCCTTGCCCGCCACGAGCTTGTCGTAGTCCGGAAGGAACTTCTGCGGTTCGTCCTTCTCCTTGGCGTCTTCGGAGTTGAGGAACTTCTTCTGGGCCTGCGCAGCCTCCACGCCCACCAGGAGAAACGCGGCCAGAGCGATCGCGAAGAGACGAATCGTGTAGCGCACCATGATTCCCTTCTCCTTATATCGAGGAGGGATTCTACCAAAACACGTGAACCGGGAACCGGGAACCGATAGGAGGTTTCGTTCGAGAGTCGGTTTACGGTTCACGGTTTACGGTTCCCGAGTCTCAGACTTCCAGCCGCTCCCGCACGGCGTCCCCCGCCTGCGAGGTGGTCAGGCCACCTCCCACGTCGCCCGTGCAGCGCTCCTCTTCGAGGCACTTCTGGACCGCGCGCTCGACGGCGGCGGCCTCCACGGCGCGCCCCAGGTGCTCGAGCAGCAGAGCCACCGTCAGGATCGCCCCGAACGGGTTGGCCTTCCCCGTCCCGGCGTACTTGGGCGCCGAGCCGTGCACCGGCTCGAACATCGAGACGCGGCCCGGATGGACGTTGCCGGAGGCCGCCATGCCGAGGCCCCCCTGGAGCGCCGCGCCGAGGTCCGTCGCGATGTCGCCGAACATGTTGTTGGTGACGATCACCTGGAACTGGTGCGGCTCGCGCACCATGGCCAGGCAGAGCGCGTCAATGTACATGTGCGACGCCGCGATGTCGGAATACTCGGCGGCCACTTCTTTG
>JBOGJK010000400.1:0-4894 GCA_050745345.1 Thermoanaerobaculia bacterium | reverse complement strand
GTAAGCGGTCTTCGAACGTCGGGGGACCGAGGCTCTCTGCGAGGGGATCAGCGGCAATCGAAGCTCCTCCCGGGCGGCCATTGCGTTACAGCCGCGGGACGAGCGCCGCCTCGGAGAAGGCAAGCCGTGGCGAGGTCCTCGCTTCCGTCGCAGGCGGGAGCCGTGCCGATCGGCCGATGAATCCGGGGAGCCTCGCGGTCAAACAGTGAGAGCCCAACGACTTTCGCAGCTTCGTGGAGACGTGCGCCGGGGAGCGCGGGGCAGGCAGAAACGGCCGCCGGGAAGATTTCTCTTCCCGGCGGCTCCAGGGAAACCGCTCGCTGCCCATCGCTTCGTTGCAAGGCCTGGATCGGGATTCCCGCGTCATCTACATCGGGACGTTCACAAAGATCCTCTTCCCGGCGCTGCGCTTGGGCTACCTCGTTGTGCCCCCGGACCTGGTGGAGGCTTTCGTCGAGGTCCGGAGGGCCATGGACTTCGGTCCGCCCACCTTTCTCCAGATGGTCCTGACCGACTTCATTGGAGAGGGGCACTTCGCCCGGCACATCCGTCGGACGCGCCTGGTCTGCCAGGAGCGTCGAGGCGCCCTCGTCGCGGCGCTCGCCCGGGAGCTGCCGGAGCTTCGGGTCCTCGGCGATCCGGCTGGCATGTACCTGGCGGTCGCGCTTCCCCGAGGCTGGCGCGACCGCGAGATCTCCGAGCGCGCCGCCCGCGAGGGACTCTGGGTCGCCCCCCTCTCGGAGTTCTATCTGGGAGCAGCCACTCGCCAGGGCCTGGTCCTGGGCTATGGCGGCTCGAACGTCGAGGAAATCGAAGCCGGCGTTGCCCGGCTGCGCGACGTGATCGCGACGACTCCCGAGAGAGCGGGCGAGCGACGAATCCGAGAGGAGCCTCGACGCTTCAACCCGCACCGACCGTCCGGCTAGGAGGCAGCCGTTCTGGGGCGCGCCCTCCACCGCTTCGCCCCTTCCCGGTCCCCTACAATCTCGCAGACCCGGGCGGCGGTCTCGAAGCTTCGCTCCGTAGGGACGCGTCGGGTCATCTCCGCCAGCAGCCCGCGGAACTCGCCCGTCCGGCCTCCCGCTGCGTAGAGCAGCGCCAGGCGCGACCAGGCGTCGAGATTCTCCGGAAACTCGCGGATCTCCCGGCGGAAGTCTTCCTCCGCCTCCTTCTCGCGGCCGAGGTGGGCGAGCACATCCGCCCGCGTCGCGCGCACGCTCTCGATCGACGCGGCGTTGGATCGCTTCTCGAGGGCGAGCAGTTCGTCGAGAAACGCGAGGGCCGTCGGGTAGCTGCCCGGTCGCGCCTCGATCCGCGCGAGCAGGAGAAGAGGCAGGCGGTTCTCGGGTCCCATCTGCCGCGCGGCCTCGGCGTGACGGCGCGCGGCCGCAAGGTCCCCTTCGGCGAGCGCAATCGAGGCGAGCTCCTCTTCCACACCCGTCGCCCCGAGGGCTCGGGCGGCCTCGGCGAGCGACCGGGCGCGAGAGAAGTTGCCGGCGGCCAGGTTCAGGTCCGCAAGCCCCATCACAATCTGCGAGGTCCCCGGGGAGAGCCGGTCGGCCTGCTCGAGGGCCTCGATCGCCTCGCGAGGGCGACCCGCGCGCCGCAGCACCCGCGCGAGCGCCTCCCAGGCGTCGAGCATCCGCGGGTTCTCCTTCGCGAACTTTCGAAGCAGCGCGATCGCCTCCTCGTCACGGTGCGCGGCGGCGAGCCGGTTGCCGTCCTTGAGTGTCGCGAGCGTCCCGATGCGATCCTTCGGGTCCGGCAGGTCCTTCTCTGCCGCGCCTGGAGAGGCCTGACCGATGTAGCCCAGAGCGGCGAGCTTCCGGACAGTCTCTGGATCCGAGGCGCCCGGAGGCTGCAGCGGACGATCCATGCCCGCAAGCTCCACCCGCAGCTTCCGGAAGGCGGGAGGCAGGCCCGGTGCGAGATTGCGCTTTTGCCCCGGGTCCTCCTGCCAGTCGTAGAGCTCCGGGCGCGGCGCCTCGATGTACTGGTGGCGGTCGTCGGTCAGCGACGCGAGGTCGCTCCAGCCGAAGTGGTAGCGCGGGTAGAGCGTTTCGCTGTAGATGCGGCGCGAACCGATCTTCCCGCCCGCCAGCTTCAGCAGCGAGGCGCCCGGGAGCCCCTGCGGGGCCGGCTCGCCGACGGCCGCGGCCACCGTGGGGAACACGTCGGCAAGCTGGGCTGGCAAGTCCACGCGGGAACCGGCGAGCCGCTCTCCGGGCAGCTTGACGAAGAGCGGCACGCGGACCGCCTCCCGGTAGAGCAGGATCCCGTGCTCGTCCTCGCCATGCTCGCCGAGGCCTTCGCCGTGGTCCGACAGGAACACGATCAGGGTCTTCTCGTAGACGCCGCGCTCCCGGAGGAACCCGAGGAATCGCCCGACGATCTCGTCGGAGGCCGCGACCTCGCCGTCGTAGGGGCTCTTCGGGTAGCGGCTCCGGAAAGGCTCCGGGGGCGAGTAGGGCGAGTGCGGCTCGTAGACGTGCAGAAACGCGAAGAAGGGACGCCCCGCGGGAAGGCCGCCGATCCACTGCTCGAGGCGCCGCGTGGTCTCGCCTCCCGCCCGCTGCACCTGCCCGAGCGCCTGGCCCGACTCGGTCCCCTCGATCCGGTCGTCGTAGAGCTCGAAGCCCCGAGCGACGCCGGTCGCGTGGTCGAGGACTACGGCCGAAACCGCCGCGCCGGTCGCCCAGCCGCGCGCCGAGAGGTGGCCGGCGAGCGTCGGGCGGGAGTCCTCGAGTCGGTAACCGACGTTGTCGCGCACGCCGTTCTGGAAGGGCAGGAGCCCCGTGAAGAGCGAGACATGCGAGGGCAGCGTCAGAGGCACCTGCGCGATGGCGTTCTCGAAGACGATCGAGTCGCGCGCCAGTGCGTCGAGGGCCGGCGTCTGGACGCCCCGGTACCCATAGGCGGGAAGGCGGTCGGCGCGCAGCGTGTCGACCGAGATGACGACGACGCTGGCGCGCGGAAAGAGGAGCGCCTTTCGCGAGCAGCCGGCCGCGGCGCCGGCCACCGCCGCTACGAGCAGCAGCAGCCCCGCGCGCCGGCAGGACCCGCCGGGTCTCACTGCAGCGACTTGAGAAGCTCCTTGACGGTGTCCGCTTCCGAGCCGTCCGGTGCGAGCTCCAGGTACTTCTGGAAGTCCGCCTTCGCCTCCGCGTTGCGCTTCAACTGCATGCGCGCCAGGCCCCGGTAGGAGTACGCATCGGCCAGATCCGGGGTGAGTTCCAGCGCCTTGCCGAAGGCCTCTTCCGCGGCCGCGTTCTGTTTCTTGTTGTAGAGCAGGATGCCCAGGTTCAGGTAAGAGGTATCGGTGATCTGATCGGCCGGCACCTTCGCCAGGGCCTCCCTGCCCGCGTCCAGGTTGCCACGCGACAGCTCGAGCTCCGCGATCGTCTTCCAGGTCGCCCCGTCCTGCGGGTTCTTCTCCGCGGCTTTCCGGGCCCACGCGATCGCCTCCGCGTCGTTGCCTTCTCCCGCATACGTCTTCGCGACGCTCATGTAGAGCGGCGCGAAGTCCGGCATCTCCTGCAGGGCCTTCTGATAGTTTTCCCGAGCCGCGCCCCAGTTCTTCGAGGCCATGGCCGTGTTGCCCGACTCGATCGCGGCCGCGGTCTCCGGGGAGATCCTCTTGCCCGCGACCTGCAGCTCCTCATGAGACGCCTGCGCCTCGGGAACCGGCTCGAGCTGGACGTCGATCGGCTGGTTGCGCGCGCCTTCCTCGAAGTTCGCGCTGATCTTGCGGGTCTGGTAGCCGGACGCCTCGAAGTCGATGTCCCAGCCGCCGCCCGCCAGGCCGAAGTAGGTCCAGTGCCCGTTCTTTCCGGTTGTCACGTCGGGCCCGCCCTTGCCGGACTTGGTCCAGCGCAGCGACACCTTCGCGCCGGCGATCGGCTCTCCCTTCGTGCTCTTGACCGTTCCCTCGATGCGGGCCCTCCCGCGCCACTCCTGCGCGGGCAGCGTCGAGGCGGCGGCCAACAGGACCAAACCGGCGAGCGGGGCGAGGCGTCTGGACATCTTCATCCTCCGGCAAGAGAAGCGAAACTGAGTGCCGAGTATATTTCCTCCGCCCGCCGCGGCGGCTCCTCAGGGGCGAGGCGGGTCGAGCGCCCGCAGCGCCCCTTCCCCTTCACGGATCTCGTAGGAGCGCTCGGGCGCGACGTCCCGGAAGATCTGGCGCAGGCCGGTCGACGGCCAGAGCACCTCGATCCGGGCGATCGTCCGGGCGGGACCCAGACCGATTTCCTGGCGGAACGGGGATCCGCCGAAGGAGGAGGCCGCGCCGACGGTCCGGAAGAGGGAGCGTGTCCCGCCCTCATTGGCCGGGACGACGATCTCGATCCGAGTCCCCACCGCGCTGCGGTTGGATCGCCCGCCCACGAGCCGGAGCTTCACCCAGGAGTTGCCGTTGCCCGGGTTCCGGTAGAGCACACTCGGGTAGGCGTCACCGGGATAGGCGCCCCCCATCTGCTCGAAGACGTCCTGGTCGCCGTCTTCATCCACGTCGGCGAATACGACGCCGTGCCCCTTCTGAAGATGGCCGAAGCCTCCGGAGAACGTGACGTCCTCGAAGCGCCTGCCGGCGACGTTGCGATACATGCGGTTGGGCAGGAGCGACTCGAAGGAGGGCAGCCCCGTGCCGAGGTAGAAGTCGAGGAAGCCGTCGTTGTCGAGATCGCCGTAGTTGGATCCCATCGGAAGCAACGGGTCCGTCAGGCCCGCCTCGGCGCTCGCGTCTCGGAACCGGCCGTTTCCCTCGTTGCGGTAGAGGCGCGGGTGGCCGCCCGCGACGCGCCTCCCGAAGAAAACGCCTACGACCTCTTCCAGTGGCGCCCCGTAGTCCGCCACGAAGAGGTCGAGCCGCCCGTCGTTGTCGTAGTCGAAGAAC
>JBOGJK010000399.1:0-3044 GCA_050745345.1 Thermoanaerobaculia bacterium | reverse complement strand
CCCATGTAGTCGCCTCCAGAGGCCCAGCGGGAGGCCGCCGAGAGAAGCCCCATGCTGATCGTCTCCTCGTGGACGAAGACCGTGGGTGTGACGAGCATGTTGCCCTGACCCTTCAGGTTCGAGGGGGCCGAGGAGATCTGAATCGTCGGAAGGAACGTCTCCCCGCCGTCGAGAGAGGCCCGGAAGTACTGGTGGAAGTGGCTTGCCTCGGAGGAGTCCCGCGTGTCGTACCAGGTCACCGCGAGGACCCCGTCCGGGTTGACGGCCAAGGCGGGCTGGAACTGGTGCGTCGAGGAAGGAACCCTTGCATCGAGCGGCTTCGGCTCGGACCAAGTCTTTCCCCGGTCCGCCGAGCTCGAAAAGAGGATGCGGTACGGACCCAGCCGCGCGTCCTCCCAGGCCACGTAAAGCCGATCCGGGTAGCTCTTCGACCCGCCCGACGTCGCGAACTTCGGGAACCCTGCGAGCAGAGAGAGGGAGGCGAGATCGTACTGCTGCGTCACCGCCTTCTTCGGAGCGGAGAAGGTGACTCCGCCATCCGAGGAGCTCACGACCCAGAGGTTGCTGGTCCCCTTCCCTTTCGACTTTCGCTTCTCGGGCAGGAACTCGAAGTCCCCGTAGGGCACCAGCAGTGTTCCGTCGGAAAGAACCATGGGAGTGACGTCGTTGATCCCGATGGTGCCGCCGCCGTTGGCCGCCTCGACCGGCCCCGTCCACGTGCGCCCGTCGTCGTCGGAGCGGAAGACACCGACGCGGTAGACGGGGTAGTCGTAGAGCACGGCCAGGTAGATCCGGCCGGCGTACTTCCCCTTCGTGTAGTCCACGACGATCTGCTCGTGGTCCCAGGAAGGGGAGCACTTGATCTCGGCCGGAGCAAGCCACCTGTTTCCGCCGTCCTCCGATCGCCAGACGTGCATGCTGGCGCAGTCTTTCCCCTTGTCGCTCTTGTTCATGGTGAGGGCCACGAAAAGGGCAGTGCCCTGCGCCGTATAGGCGACCTGCGGGTCTCCGCCGCCAAACTCGACCTGCTCCGGGAACTCCGAGGCTTTCCAGGAATAGCCGCCGTCCGTCGAGGAATAGGCGCGGCACGCCATGCCACCGCCCGGTCGGGTGGCGGTGATGGCACCGCCCACCAGATTCTTCGTCGTCCTGGGGCTGGTGGCCACCATCAGCTCCACGTGCGGCACGTCTCCGTCGCGCGACACGAGGATGTTCGGCCCGACGATGATGCGAGGGGCGGTCGGCTCGGCTCCGGCCGAGGGTTCAGCCGTCGCGAATCCGACAACTCCGAGTGTCAAAACGAACGTCTTGCCGCGCCGCGCAGTTCTTCGGATCGTCTCGAAAGACATGCTCACCTTCCTTCCGCACCCACCACCCGCACCGTGCTCGTCCGGAGTCGGTACATGCCGTCGCGGCTGTCGGCCCAGAGAAGCTGGAAGCCTCCGTCCGGTCTGGCCGCCAGGCCGCTGTAGTCCCCTCCGGCGGGCCACCGGTAGCGCGCCTTCCCGTTGCCGGGCGAGTCCGCGCAGCCGGCCTGCGTCGAAACCCGGACCTCCGGAAGAAACGTCTTGCCGCCGTCCCGCGAAGCCGCGAAGAACAGGTCCGTGCACTGGAAGATGGACTTGATCTTCTCCCTCTCGTTGCGGCCGTCGTACCAGGAGACGCCGACGATACCGTCGCGGTCGACGGCCATCGCCGCGGTCCGGACGTAGGGCCGCCGGCCCGAGCCCACGTTGATCGAGAGCGGCTCCGACCAGCTCTCGCCGCGATCGGCGGAGAACTGGACGAGGATCCGCTCGTAGTCCGGGTTCGGCGTCAACCCGTCGGCGCGCCCGTTGCAAACCCAGTAGAGTCGGTCGCGCCCGGGCCCGCGCGATTCGTCCGCCACGAGCGACGGAAAGCTGCGACCGCAAGCCCCGGAGATCCAGAGCGGAGCCGAGAACGTCGCTCCTCCGTCCGCGGAGATCAGCAGCCACGACCGCCCGGAAGCGAGCCAGACCGGTCCCGAGGGGCCCCGCCTCTCGTAGTCGGAGAACGAGACGGCGAGCGTTCCATCCGACAGGACGGCTCCCGTCATCGTGTTGAACGACAGATTGCTCGGCACGACCCGGGTGGGTTCCCGGAAGGACCGGCCGCCGTCGTCGGAGCGGGCCACGAAGACCGCGTCACGGCGCTTTCCCGTCGTCTTCTCGGTCGTCGATTGCACGGAGAGCACGTACAGGCTGCCGGCCGGCTCCCCGTCTGTCCGATCCAAGACGAGCGTCTCGTGATCATGGCCGCCTCCGAGAGAGACCGGCGGAAACGGCCAGGTTCTGCCGCCGTCGGGAGAGCGGTAAACGAGAAGCTTGTCGTCCGCCAGGACCGCCAGGACTCCCGTGCCGTCGGCCAGGACGGCCGTCCAGGGATCGGCGCAGTCGCTCCAGCCCAGGTCGCGGCGCCTCCAGGTCTTTCCGCCGTCGAAGGTCGCGAGGGCGGCGCAATCCATCGCGCTCAGGTCGGGCTTCGAGATCACGATGGCCCCCGCCAGCCAATGGTCCGCGTTTCGGGGGTCGATGGAGAGGTGAGGTTCGACCAGCGGAGCATCCGGTCCTCCCGTGGAGACCACCCGGTCTTCGGCGACTTCGAGAACCGAAGGTGCCGGCGGCGTCGGCTCGGGAGGCGGGGCTCCTGAAGCGATCGGGATCCCGAGCGCGAGAAGCGACGCCCCGAGGACGACGCCCTTTCCCGTTCCCGAGAACCGCCGCCGCAGATTGACTTTGCTTCCTCCGTCGTAGCTCCCTCCTCCGGCTTCCCCAGCCTCTCGTCGAAACGCCTGGCGGCCCGCCGCCACAGGCCGGCGTCGGTCGCGGCACCCGGCTTCTCGAGCGAGGGTCACCGGCCCTCCATGCCTTCGACCTTCAGCCGGATCGCGGGAACCTTCAAGGGATCCTCGAACTTCAAGCGGAGGACCACCGGGCTCGTCAGGGCGCCGGGATCGAGAACGTCGTTGCTCCTGAGCGCCCCTTCGAAGTCGAAGGTCGCGCCGACTCCGGTCTTGCCGTTGG
>JBOGJK010000398.1:0-5429 GCA_050745345.1 Thermoanaerobaculia bacterium | reverse complement strand
GCGCCGGCCTGGATGCCGAGGGGGCGCGTCACGATTCCCTGCGCGAAGACGGCCGAGCCGGCGACAGACGTGACCATCGGGAAGCCCGATCCCGTGTTGAAGGAGAGGGTCTTGTCCGCCGTGCGCCCGCCCCACCCCGTCTGACTGGCCTGTCCCGCGATCGACGTCTGGAACTGCGCGACCTGGTCCGAGTGCGAGAAGAGCTGGTACGGCTTGGGGTTGGAGCTGGTCCGGTAGGCGTTGCGGTCGGCGAGCGGCACGACCAGCGGGCCAACGTTGCAGACGACGGCCAGTCGCTGCTGGCCCCACAAGGTATGCACGACCTTGTTCGGGTCCGCCTGGTTCGCGTTGGTGCCGAGGCTCGGGTGGAGCCCGAACGGATACGGGAAGCCCGGGACCGTGATCGGGTGCAGGGCGCTCTGAGCGATCTGGAGCCCCGAGGCGACGGGCCGGGCGAGGTTGTAGGCGGCATAGCCGGTGCCCATCGGCACGACCATGTTGTTGCCGTCGTTGCCCCCGTTCAGGAAGACGCAGACGAGGGCCTTGTAGTTCGGGTCGCTCGCCGCCGCCTCCAGTGCCTTGGCGGTCAGGAGGCCGAAGTGCTTCAGGCTCGCCGAGGCCGCGGCCGCGCCGAGTGCGGCGCATGAGGTCCGGAGGATGAAGTCTCTGCGGGATTGGTCTTTTCTCATTTCTGCACCTGATATTGCGAGGAGCTCGCGACGAGGTAGACGGCCTGCCGGATGCGCGTGGTGGCACTGGTGCCGGAGCAGGGGGCCGGGCAGGAGATCGCGTTGACGGCCTGCACGACGCTGTCGTTCATGTTGTTTAGCCCGACCGTCGGGTAGGTCGACATGGAGCCGTGCAGCATCAGGCGGTTGAGCTCGGTGACCAGAGCCTGCGCGTTGCCGGCGAGCGGCATCAGCCGCGTGAAGTCGAGCGTCGTGCCGTAGGGGGCGTTGCCGGTCGTCGGGTTGCTGCTCTTGGTGATCTTCGAGTAGACCATCGTGTTGACGAAGTTGGCGCGCCGGAGCGCCGTCGTGGCCGAGAGGATGCCGAACTCCGGCCCGAGCAGTCCGGTCCCCGGGGTCTCGAAGTCCGCCGGGAAGTAGCTGAAGACCGTCGGAGGACGGTAGACATCCTGCCCCATCCGGGAGGTGTCCGGGTTGAGGTAGCCGTCGCTCTGCGGCCCGCCGTCCCCCTTCGCGTCGAAGGCTCGCAGCAGGTTTGTCCCAAGGAGCACCGGCTCCTTCAGGTGGCCATACTCGGGGTCGGTCTTCGAGTCGCCGCGCGCCTCCGGGTCGAGCAGGATGGCGGCGATGACCGACTTCATATCCCCGCGGACTCCCGAGCCGTTGTCGTTGAAGGCGGAGGCGACGCGCCCGACGTAGGCGGCGCTCGGGTTGCTCGTCACGAGCTGGCGGATGAGCTGCTTGGCCAGGTACGGTCCCACGTTGGAATGGTTGAAGATGTTGTCGAGGGCCGCGTTCAGATCCTGGTCGCCCGTCTGCCCGGCGGGCAGAGCGAGGCCGTTCAACAGCGTCTTCGAAGTTGTGTCGTGCCGGTCGGAGCGGAGGACCATCGGCGTGATGTAGTCGTCGATGGAGTTGCCGGGGTCCGGCGGATAAGGCAGATCCGGCGCGAACCTCCAGCCGGTGAAGACCTTGGAAAAGGCCGTCACGATGCTCTGGTCGTAGGTCGGGTACGCGACGCCGTACACATCGAGCTGCGGGGTGCCGTCCAGGTTGAGCACGTCGGTCCCGATCGAGAAGAGCTGCAAGATCTCCCGGGGGTAGTTCTCGTTCGGGTTGTACTTCGTGCTCGTATTCATGTTGAGGTACTGGCCCATCGCCGGGTTCAACGTGATCTCGTAGAGCAGCTGCCGGAAGTTCCCGAACGCGTTCTGGTCGAGGATCCTCAGGTATGGCGTCAGCCGGCTCGGCGTGGTGATGTCGCGGCCGGAGACGACGATGAGCTTGTGGAGGGCGAAGGCTACCCGCTGACGCAGCTGGTCCGGCGCGTAGAGGGCGTTGGTGAAGAAGCGCCGCTGCAGCGAGTACATCGTGTAGTTGTCGCGATAGCAGGTGGAGTCGCAGTCGGTCGGCACGTCGTTCGGCCACAGGGGCAGCGACGGGTAGCCGGAAGAGGCGGTGTTGAACTGCTCGCTCAAGAAATTGATGAACCCGATCGCCTGGACGTGCGTGATGAGGGCGTCGGTAGGTCCCCAGGTCGACTGCTCGAGGAACCGAACGACGTCGGCGGTGGGGTTGACCGCCGCCGCCGGGTTGACGTACACCACGACGTCGTCGAAGTCGGTGAGCACCGAGTCGCTGACGGAGAGCCGCAGCACGTAGGTCCCGGCCAAGCTGAAGCTGGCGCTGGTCGCCGCGGCGGACGCGTCGGCGAACGTGACGGCGCCCGGGCCGCTGACTTCGCTCCAGGCGTAGGTCAGCGTTCCGCTTGGCTTGCCGTCGTCCGTGGCGACGCCGTTCAGGCTCGCGCTCCCGGGCAGGTTGATGGTCTGGTCTGCTCCGGCGTCGGCGATGGGCGGCTGATTGTTGTTGGGATCGTCGAAGTAGCCGTTCACGTCGATGATGACGTGCGTGCTTCCGCTCGGCTGGCCGCAGGAGACGGCGATGTCTCCCCCGGCGCCGGTGGACACGATCGCGTTGTTCGCGCGCGTCTGGAGGCCTCGATAGTTGACCGTCGAGGTGTTGGGAAGAGCGACGCCGCCCGGGGAGAGTTTGACGTAGCCGGCGATGGTCGGGCCCGTGACCGTGACATTCAAGGAGATCGCTCCGGCGGTCGGCGAGGTCTTGCACCGGCCGGCGAAGACGAAGTTGCGGGTCGTGCCCGCGGCGATGGCCGGTCCCCCGTAGGGCCCCAGGGAGCTTCGGGTGTCGATCAGGCGGCAGGGAGTCACGGTGTAGAAACTCGCGGTGATCGCGCTCGCGGCGGTTGACGGCGCCGCGGCGGCCGCCCTTCTCGGCTTCGCCCGGGGAGCAGCCACGCCAGCGCTCTGGCGGGCTTCGGCGGGAGCCGCGTCGGCCGCAAGGACGAGCAGAGCGGCGATGCAGATTCCCGGGCTGGTGCGCCGGAAAACCTTACGCGTGCAAGAGTTCGCCACCGAGGGTCCGCTACTGCGATTTGTCATATGACCCTTCCCAGCAGGACTCTGTTTCAGACGAACGAGGCACGAAAGGGTTGACGGATCGCCGGCGTCTCGGCAGGCCGCCGCGGGCCGCTGTGCCGGAGAAAGGAAATGACGACGCCGCGTCCCGGAGGGCGCCTCCATTTGCCAGGCCTGGAGCGGAAGGAAGAGAGCCCCGCAGTCCGACTCCGGTGCTCTTTTCTCCCCGCCCTTCGAGGACGGAGACTTCATTGCCTTGGGTGCGAACCAGCCTAGGTTGCGGTCCCAGCTTTGTCAAATTAATTTACAGTCCTGCTCACTCCACTGGCCAAGCGTCGTCACGACAATGACTTGGTTTCGACGCGGCGCTCCGCGGCCCGGCGAAAAAACTGCCCTAAAGGTCAGGCTCGGCGACACGCTTGCGAACGCGATCGTGGGTCGCTTTCCGTTCCTCGAGCCTTCGTCAGTGACCCGGGTTCCTTCGAGATTCCCGGACGGACAGGGTCCGCAGGCCCAGGCGGCTTGGGTCCCTCACCGCGGCGGCGATCCCCGGCACGAGGAAAAGCAGGGCGAGAAAGAGTCCTCTGTCGTGCTTCACGTCACATCCCACCGGCGCGCGAGCCGCCGGGCGATCCCGAAGAGAGTGAGCGCCGCCGCGAGCAGGACCGCAACTTGAGGCCATAACTTCCAGAAAGGCTCCTCGCGCCAGAAGACCTTCAGGAAGCCGTCGATCGCCCAGGCGTTGAGGGTGACGAGGCCGAGCTTCTGGATCGTCTCGGAGAGCAGGTACCGCGGCACCATGCTTCCGCCGAGCGCGGACATGGAGAGGATGAGCAGGTTCGAGAGCGCGACAAGCTGCATCCGCGTCTTCGACGCGGCCGCCAGCACCAGGCCGAAGCAGGAGCAGGCGACTGCGGTCACGACGGTCATGACGAGGAATCCCGGCAGGTGCGAGAAGAGATCGACGCCGAAGAAGATCTGCCCCCAGAGGAACATGATCAGAAGCTGCGTGACGGCGACGGCCGAGAGGTAGAGGAGCTTTCCGACCAGCAGCTGGGTCATCGTGACCCGCGTCCCGAGGATCCGGTCGAGGGTCCCGCTTTCCGCCTCCTCGATGAGGGCGCCGCCCGCTCCTGCCGCGGAAAAGAGCAGGAACATCACGCCGAGGCCCGCCGCCAGCAGCGCCGAGGCGGGGCTCGTCTTGCTTTCGCCGAGGATGTCCTTCACTTCCACGGCGACCAGGCCCGTCGCGCCGGCTTGCTCGCCGCCCTCCTCGGCTCCCGCCGCCCGCTCGCGCAACGCCCGCATCCCCTCCTCGAAACGCGCCTTCTGCTGCTCGGTCAGGGGCGCTCCCCAGCGGTCCATCTGCGAGACTCCCGACGACGCCATCACGTCGGGCAGCGCCGTGATCGCGACTTTCTGGAGGAGGCCGCTCAAGATCTGCGGAGCGACCGGATCCGCGCTGTCGGCGAGCACGAGCAGCTTCGGGGCGCCGGGGGAGGGCCCGAACTGGATCGGCGCGCGGCCGAAGCCCGCCGGGATCACCAGGGCGAGCGGCAGATCGCCCTCCCGAACGGCTTGCTCCACACTCGCGCGGTCCCAGGGGACCTCGGCGCGGGAGCCCCGCGGGGTCCGGCCGGCCACCACACGGAGTCCCTTCTCGTTTCGGAGCGCCTCGACGAATCGCTTCGCGTTCTCGCTCCGGTCCTCGTCGACCACTGCGACGGGGATCTGCCGCGTGGCGCCGCGCGGCCCTCCGAAGATGAGGGCGAAGACGGAGAAGAAGACGATCGGCACGATGAAGGCGAGCGTGAAGCCGGCGCGGTCGCGCCGGAGCCTCGCCAGGTGCGTGCGCGCGACCGCGAGGATCATTCGCGCAGCTCCCGGCCCGTCAGCTGCAGGAAGACCGACTCGAGGCTCGCGGCCTTGAGCTGGAGGTCTCTGACCGCGGCGCCCTCCCGGCGGAAGAGCTCCAGGACCTCCGGGATCTCGCGCGCGGGTTCCTCGACGGGGATCACGGCGCCGGTCTCGCGCACGGTTCCGCCCCGTTCGGCGAGAAGCCGGCGCAGCCCCTCGGAAATCGCCGCCTCCGCGTCGACCGTGAGCGTGCGTCTCCTGCCGAGGGTCGAGCGCACGAGTTCGTCCTGGGTGCCCATCGCGATGATCTTTCCGTGGTCGATGATCGCGATGCGGTCACAGAGGCGCTCGGCCTCCTCCATGTAGTGCGTCGTGTAGAGGACGCACGTGCCGCGCCGAGCTTCCTCCCGGACGAGCTCGAGGAGGCGCACGCGCGACTGGGGGT
>JBOGJK010000397.1:0-1610 GCA_050745345.1 Thermoanaerobaculia bacterium | reverse complement strand
GGTGACGACCTCGGCCCCGAGCCGCGTCGCGAGCGACTCGTAGAGGTAGCGCACCGATGGGAAATCGCCGTCGGCAAGGGCGATCCGATTTCGCGGGCCCGAATAGTCGAGGCTCGAGAGGAGGACGGCCGAAGCGACCGTCACGTTGGGAAGCATCGAGACCGAGCCGGCCGGCGCGCCGATAAGAGGCGCGATCTCGTCGCCGACCTCGACCGACAGGTCCCACCAGGAGTCCGCCCAGGCGCGCACGCCGCGCGTGGCCCAGGCCTCGGCATATTCGGCCAGCGCCCGCGCCGCCGCGCGCGGCATCGCGCCGAGCGAGTTGGAGATCAGGTAGGTCGTCTTCTCGAGGATCGGGAACTCGGCGCGAAACCGGAGCAAGGGATCCTGAGGAATCGGGCGATCGGGCGATCCGTTCATCGGTTCATCGAGGACCGACACGAACGCCGCCTTTGAACACGTCGCGGATCCTTCGAACGTTGGTGACGTCAGCCAATGGATCGGTTTCGAGGACGAGGAAGTCCGCGCGCCGGCCCGGCTCGAGCGTGCCGCGGTCCTTCTCGAGGCCGAGGCAGCGGGCGGCCGTCGCCGCGCGGATCGCCTCGAGCGGCGGGAAGCCCGCCTTCACGTAGAGCTCCATCTCGATCGAGACGCCGAAGCCGGGGAAGGCCCACATGTCGGTGCCGAGCGCGATCGGAACGCCCGCCTCCCGCAGGCGCCGGAGGTTCCCGTAGAGCATCGGTAAGTGGCGGCTTACGGACTCGAAGTCGGGGTAGCGCTCCCGATACCGGTCGGAATACGCCTTCGAGCGGTAGCGCGCGACCTTCTCGCGGCCTATCGATAGAGCCGCCGGGTCCGAGAGCGCCTGGTCCACGAAGGAGCGCGTGTCCGCCAGAAACTCGAAGATCCCCATCGTCGGGATGTAGAAGACCGGCCGCCGCTGCATCTCGGCCACGGTCCTGGCGTCGAGCCTGTCGAGCACGCCGTGCGCCAGCGCCGTCGCGCCCTCGGCCACCGACGACTGCGCGCCGGCGAGGTTGGGCGCGTGCACGATGGCGCGCATCCCCAGCCGGCGAGCTTCGGAGCTCAGGGCTCTGGCGACCTCGGGTCTCATCCGCGGCAGGGCCGGTTTCGGCGCCCGGCACCAGGCCATGTCGTCCCGCATCAGCTTGATCTCGGAGGATCCGAGAGACTTCGCCTTGCGGACCGATTCCCGCGCCTCGGCCGCCGTGGCCGGGAAGCGGTTGACGTTCGCGTCCGGCGGCTCCCCCTGGTCCCACCAGCCCTCCTTAGCCGTGAAGATCGGCGATGCGGGAAAGACATCGGGCGAACGGGAGTCGGGGTAGCGGGAGCGCTCCGCAAGCTTGCCGGCCTCGGCCACGTCCTCCGCCATGAGCCGGACGCTGGTGACCCCCCACCGGAGCATCTCTTCGAGGTCTGCCTCCGACTCCGCGTGGACGTGCGCGTCGATGAAGCCCGGAACGATCCACTTGCCCGACAGGTCTCGGACCGAGGTGTCCGCGGCGAGCGCGGCGAGGGCCTCCGGAGTCGCGTCCCCGACCGACAGGATGCGCCCCTCCCGGAAGACGAGCAACGCGTCGCGGCGCGGG
>JBOGJK010000396.1:0-2313 GCA_050745345.1 Thermoanaerobaculia bacterium | reverse complement strand
TTCTACATGTTCCGGATGGTCTCGCAGACCTTCGCCGGGAGCTTTCGGGGCACGCCCGAGCAGGAGAGCCACGTCCACGAGTCCCCTCTCTCGATGACGGTTCCCCTCGTCGTTCTGGCGACCCTTTCGGTCGCCGGCGGGTTGGTGGGGCTGCCGGCGATGTTCGGCGAGAACGCCAACCGCTTCCAGGCCTTCCTCGCGCCGATCTTCCTGCCGCTTGCGGGGGCGCCCGCGCGGGCGGAGCGCGCGCTGCCCCACGCGACGGAGTGGATTCTGATGGCCTCTTCCGTCGCTGTCGCGGCCGCGGGGATCGGGCTCGCCTGGAAGTGGTACACGAGGGAGGGGGGGCGCGTGCCCCAGCGGCTCGCGGCCTCCTTCCCGGCGGCCTACGCCCTGGTGGCCGAGAAGTTCCGGGTCGACGAGCTCTACGACGCGCTCCTCGTGCGCCCCTTCGTCGCGCTCGCGCGCGTCTGCTGGAAGGTCATCGACGTCCTCGTCATCGACGGAATCCTGAACGCCGGGGCGTTCCTCGTCGAGCTGGCGGGAGACCTGCTGCGATTCCTCCAGACCGGCAACGTGCGCAACTACGCGCTGACCTTCTTGCTGGGAGTCGTTGCGCTGATGCTCATCGTGATGGGGAGCTTCTGATGAGGGAGCTTCTCTCCAACCACCTGCTCTCCGTCGTCATCTTCCTGCCCACGGCCGGGGCGGCGCTGGTAGCGCTCTTCCCGGTTTCCGCGTCGAAAGCCGCGAGGAACTTCGCGCTGGGCGTCGCGGTCCTCGACTTCCTCGTCTCGATCCCTCTCTGGACCCGCTTCGCGGCCGCCTCGGCCGGCTTCCAGTTCGCCGAGGAGCTCCCCTGGATCCCGGCCTACGGCATCTCCTACACGCTCGGGATCGACGGGCTCTCCCTCGTTCTCATCCTGCTCACGACGCTTCTGACCCCGGTGTCGCTGCTCTACTCGGTGAAGCACGTCGAGAAGAGCGTGCGCGGCTTCTCCGCCGCCTTCCTGCTGCTCGAGACCGGCATGCTGGGCAGTCTCGCGGCGCTCGACCTCGCGCTCTTCTACGTCTTCTGGGAGGTCATGCTCGTCCCGATGTACTTCATCATCGGGATCTGGGGAGGGACACGGCGCATCTACGCCGCCATGAAGTTCTTCCTCTTCACGATGGCGGGAAGCCTCCTGATGTTCCTCGCCATCCTGTACCTGGCCGTGCGCTACCACACGGTGACCGGCGAATGGTCCTTCCTGCTCGGGGATCTGGCGACCCTGGCGCCGCCCGGCCGCGTCCAGGCGATCCTCTTCTTCGCCTTCGCCCTGGCCTTCGCGATCAAGGTCCCGGTCTTCCCGCTTCACACGTGGCTTCCCGACGCGCACACCGAGGCGCCCACGGCGGGCTCGATCATCCTGGCGGGGGTGCTCCTGAAGCTCGGCGTGTACGGGTACCTGCGTTTCGCGCTCTCGCTCTTCCCCGAGGCCGCCGTGCGGTACGCCCCGTGGGTCGGTCTGCTCGGCGTGATCGGGGTCATCTACGGCGCGCTCGTCGCTTTTCCGCAGAAGGACATGAAGCGCCTCGTCGCCTACTCCTCCGTCTCGCATCTGGGCCTGGTGGTCGTCGGGATCGGGGCGTTCACTCCGGTCGCGCTCTCCGGCGCGATCCTCCAGATGGTCAACCACGGCCTCTCGACCGGGGCGCTCTTCCTCCTGGTCGGCGTCCTGTACGAGCGCCGCCACTCGCGAGAGATCGAGGCGTATGGCGGGATCGCCGGGGTGGTGCCGGTCACGACGGCGCTCTTCCTCGTCTCGACCCTTTCTTCGATCGGGCTGCCGGGCTTGAACGGCTTCGTCGGGGAGTTCCTGATCCTGCTCGGGACCTGGACCTCGCCCCACCGCTGGTGGTCCGTGCTCGCGGCGACCGGGATCATCCTGTCGGCCATCTACATGCTCACACTCGTCCAGCGCGTCTTCTGGAACCCGCTCGTGCACCAGGAGAATCGCGGCCTGAAGGAGATCCGGCCGACCGAACTCGTCGCGGCCGGCGTGCTCGTGGCCGCCATGGTCTGGATCGGCGCGCGGCCCAACGACATCCTCGCGCGCCTGGGTCCCTCGGTCGAGGCGATCCGGTCGGACGTGCTCGAGAGAACAGCCGCCGCGAGAGCGTCGGCGCCGGGCGAGAAGCGCGCGCAGGCCCGGCCGCTCAGCCCGGCGGAGGGAGGGGCCCCGTGATCCCGTTCGGGCCCGTCGAGCTCGCCTCAATCGCGCCGGAGATCGTGCTCGCGGCGGCGGGCTGCCTGATCGTCCTGCTCGAGGC